>JAQUZA010000025.1 GCA_028691595.1 Candidatus Rifleibacteriota bacterium | reverse complement strand
GAACATTGATTTGAGCGTGTTGAGTGAATCCGGGCTTCCCCATTCAGCGAACACGACCTTACCCTCTTTACCTGGAATGGTAGAGAATATCTTGAGCGTCTGAGTGCCGGTCATGATTTCGGCGGCGACCTGAACACCGTTTATAGTGGCCTGTTCATTGATCATGTTGGCAATTGAAGTGATAGTTCTGAATGATGCGCCAGCAGCTGCTGCGGTAAACACGATGCTCATACCGTTACCATCGAGGTCAGCCACATAGAACGACAGATTATCGACACCGGTAGATGCGGTCTGTTCTATGACCACATATCCGTATTGAGTTGCCGACTGATCGTAGGCGAAGTTCTGCACGGCTTTGTTACCGTCGAAGCCTGAGATAGTAGTGCCTACGTTAATTTTGAGCCCGAAGTTAATACCAGTTGAACCACCGGCATCTTCAATAGAGAAGTTCGACTGCACACCGGTTTCAAGAGAACGGAACGACAACACACCATTGCGGTTTTCTGCCGTAACAAGCAGGCCATTGGTTCCGATCTGCATATTGATGGCATCAACGAGTGAAGTCATGCCACCGGCAGTGTAGTTGCCCGTAAGAGTGATAGTTGTAGCACTGGTGGCTGAATGAGAATCGGTAATGGTAAATGCTACATCGGTGAAACCAATCTGGGCAAAGTCATAAGAATCGATGGTATCAAAGCCCACGGCCAGGCCGGGGTTGCCACCGGTGCCGGTATAGCGGCCATTGGCAATACCAAGCGGGTTGGTGGTTGCATTCAAAACTTCGACGTAAGCGGCAGAACCAGTGTTTTTGGTGGTAAGTTCAATGGCATAGGAGTCGTTAAGTCTGGCGGTAACCATACTGCTGGCTGCCACGAGCTGTTCGTTCATGATGGAAACGATCTGAGACATGCTCCAGCTGCCGCTGGCGATGGTTATCGGAACTGCAGCTGTGCCGTTGGCACTTACAGAGTCATTAATATCGAAGGTAAGGGTGCTTGGCAGGGAAATGCCGAGCATGGCAGATGTGGTCTGAGCAAATGCAGACTGAGGCGGTTCGAACATCAGGTCGATGCCTTCGATAAGCCCGGCAGCTCTATGACCGGCAATTTGAGTGGTGATGGTTTTTCTTTCGCCAAATGGAACACCAAGATTGGTCACGGCGATTGAATAAACCGGGTCTTCAGCCTGAATGATATTTTCGAAGCCGAGTGCAGTAATCAGGTTTTCTTCGCCGGTAAAGTTAACGCGGCCCAGCTCACCGTTGCGACCTGAGGTTACCTGAATCTGACCGTTATTCTCGCCCTTGGTGCTGAATACAGCGGTTGAACCGTCGAAGTGCAGGCCTTTGGCGAGCTGATCTTCGGTCATAGCAGCCTGAATACGTTCAGTCAATTGACCAATTGTCAGGTCTTTGCTCACGATAATTTCGCCCTGGCTGTTGTCACCCTGCAGAAAGAGGGTCTGAGGCAGGTCGAGAATGAAGCGGCCATTCTTGTCATACATATTTGACAGCGACTGGAGAGTGGTTGATGAAGAAGCTATGGTGCCGTCGTTTTTAACGAAAATTGCTGAGCGCTGCTGTTCGGCAGTGCCCGAATAGGTTTTGTAGCCAATTCCTGGAATATACTCGGATTTAGGCCATACTACGATTGAGAAGTCTGAAAATGTCAGAACCTCACCCGTGACAACGCCATCGAGATTCTTGGGGTCACTGGTAGAAATTACAGCAGTACCAGAGCCATCAAGAAGCTTGCGGGTATTGAATTCAGTGGTGTAGGAAATGCGGTTGATCTCTTCTTTGAGCTGCGCAACTTCCTTCTGAATTTCAAGGCGGTCAGTGGTGGTGAGGGTGTCGTTACCTGACTGAAGAGCCAGTTCACGCATGCGCTGCAGCATGCTGTGGGTTTCGTTCAATGCGCCTTCAGCAGTCTGAATGAGACTGATGCCGTCCTGGACGTTCATCCTGGCCCTGGTGATACCGCGCACCTGGGTGCGAAGTTTCTCAGAGATAGTCAAACCGGCAGCATCATCAGACGCGCGGTTGATTCTCAGGCCTGAAGACAGGCGCTCGATTGAACTTGATAATCTGGAGTCGTTCTTCACCAGATTACTGTGTGCGTTCAGAGCAGTAACATTTGTGTTAATACGCAGGGCCATAGGTTTGCCTCCATGACTTTCGGGGATTCAATCCGTTTTGAGCTTCGAAGCTTCTTTTTTTCCCCATCTACACATATCATCGGAAACTGGAGTTAACGAACATTAACCTGATTCTCGACGATTTTAGACAATTAAATTCCTTATTCTTCAATTTTCTCGCGTTTTATCTGTTTTTTACTTTATTATCTTTTTTTCCGAATTTATTAAGAATATCCGCAGGAAGACTCTTGAGCGGGTCGAGAGACGTTGTCTTAGCGGCTTCGCGGTTTTCCTTCTGGATTTCTTCATAAACTTCCCAGCGGTGCACTTTCACCGACCTGGGCGCATTGATCCCGATTTTCACCTGATCTTTGCCGATATCCACGAGAACAATCTCAACATCATCACCGATGATGATTTTTTCGTTTATCTTGCGTGTCAGTACCAGCATTAGCCCTCACCCTCCTTGTTATCGGGGTTGAGAGACTCATTGACTTCCTTGAGCTTGGCCGCCCTTTTCTCCATTTCGTCGAGAATGCGCACCTTAACAGAATGTCGGCTGTTGCTCGAGATTATCTGTCGCCCCTTATGATTGGCGGCGTTAATAACCAGCGGGCCCTGAAGGTTGGCAGTCATATCACTGGGGTTAGCAGGAATAGACACGATCACATACAACACCACATCTTCTGCCCGCGTCAGACCCACAAATTCCTGATCTGAATCAGAAATCTCCACGTCGTATTCAAACATGAAGCTGAGAGGTTCGATAATTACAAATGCGAGATTTCCGTCATCAACGCACTGCAACCAACGAAACGGACTGCCGTCTTCGGTATTGAGTATCACATACTGATGGTAGTCCCCAAATCCAAGCAGGCCTTCCTCAAAGGTGATGATCTCATCTTTGCAAATCTCAATCTTTCCAAATCTCGATGTGGAAATCTTCATACCTTGCGTCGTTCCTTCACTTATCTGAGAAAATCCATCAAAGTCGTCTGCAATACTTTTGCTCCAACCTGAAGAGCAGCCTGGTAAGCTGTCTCAAGTTCGGTCATCCTGACAATGGCTTCAGCCATATCTATATTCTCGACAGATGAGAGCATTTTCTTTAGGTTTAAAGTAATATTTTCCTGTTTTTCTCTTGAGGCATCGACGCGATTGGTCTTGCTGCCCACTTCAGCATGCAGATCGAGCACCCTTTTAAGGTCTTCGTCAATTTTGGCGATACTGATCTCTGAGATTGCCTTTGCATCATTGCGCAGCAGGTTGTCGCGCAAATCCATCAGGGAAGTAAACACCGATGGCGTGTTGCCCAGGCCGAGAGCCGAGGCCGACCCGGTTCCGCTACTGCCGACATCCCTTACTTTAATATAGGCTTCACCAGCAGTGTTGGTCAGATTAAGGCGTTTGCCGTCATCTGAGATCCAGGCCTGGAGGTTAAAATTGGCATCTGTATTTGAGAGTTTATCGATGATTTCACCGACGGTTTTTGCGCCGCTGAGATCTATTTCGCCAGAGAAACTGCCGCTCTGAACATAGACCTTGCCGGTTGGCACCGAACCGTCGCGCAACGATGAGATGGCGGTATTCATGGTCAGGGCAGGGTCAAGGTCTTTGCCCACCAGAATATGATCGACAGTGCGCCCAGAAATGCCCAGATCAGCTGCAGAAGTGCTGTCTACGTCGATAACCTCGAGCTTGCCGGTGGCACCATGATTTTTATCGACAATCTCGATACCATCACGGGTAGCGTTAATTCTGGCTTCTACGTAAAGGCCGTTTTCGGGGTTGTTGATTTTATCGAGTACATCATCGATCGTCTGGCTGCCGCGGAGATCAATGGCGGCAAACCTGCCGGCTTTGTCGGTAATGCGAATGTAACCGAGATTAACGCCCGGGTTTGAAGACCTGCTCGAATTGAGAGACTGCAGTTCTGTTTCGGGGGTAACCATCGGGTCAAGATCAACAGACCCGGTCATAGTTGGCAGAGAAGCCACGTGAATGGGCGCACCGGTAAGGATACCGGGCACCTGATTGCTTGTTCCCTCGATAAATCCGAGATCGCGACCTGGGTTACTGCGTTCTTCAATTGTCAGACCAAAGTTACCACCAACCGCCGACGGATCGGTCACAGCAAAGCTGTTCAAAGCCGAATCCCAGATCGCCTTAAATTTTCCTGTTCCATTAATGCTGTTGAGCACATCCTGAATGGTATTGGCACCGGTAAGATCGACTTCAACCGGCTGTTTATCGGCACCTCTGATAATCATAAAACCAGCTTCAGGTGGCGGAACTATATCTGAAAGAAGACTTGCTTCGGTAAGTGGCAGGCCGCTCGTTACCAGAGGTTCGCCGACGATAGTGTTGCCCCTGGTAGATTTGAGCAGACCAAGATTGCGGGTGACAGTTGTATTCTCGCTGATCGCCAGAGCGCCGGTGCCCTGAAATTCTTCAACCTTGAAGTCATCTGTGCCTGCGGTGTTGTCGACGATAAGAATTCTACCGCTGGCCATATCGAAACTTGCTGTCTGTCTGCCGCCAGTCGCGGCATTTATGCGATCGATAACATCCTGGGGTGTGGTCACCATGGTCAGATCAACTGGCGGCACAGTTGCCACCCCATCACGGCCGGTGATCGTCATATAACCGCGTTCAACACCCTTTTCGCCATTTGCAAATGTCAAAGGCGAAGCCGGTGAATCAATTGCCGGGTCGTAGGTTGAGAAAATCTGGTTGCCTGAGCCGACATTTTTAAGCAGGCCAAGATCAGATGCTACATGCGGAGGCAGATCTTTTACAAAAAGCTGAGTTCGGGTCGAAGTAATTGAAAATTCACCTGAACCGCCGGTCAGATCTTTGATTTCGAGGCGCTTGTGAATCATGTCAAATTTGGCTTCAAGCGCAGTTCCGCCTTCTACGGCATTGATTCTGGCAATTACATCGGCAACCGTGCTGGCACCAGACACATCAACACGATGATTGCGCCCATCTCTTGTGTTAATGTTCAGATAGCCATCGCTGAGCCCGAGCCCCTCATTCAGATCAGTGAGATTGGTGAACTCAGAAAGCATTTTCGGGTCTGACAGCCCGGTCAGAAGATTGCTGTAGCCGGCATTGCGATAAATTCCCAACGAAACAGCGGTATCAGAAGGCACTTCTTCGATACCAGCCTCAAATGAGCCGGTAGCGTTGATAATGCCGATAACATCATCGATGCGGTGAGCGGTCGACAAATCAACCTTGTGTTCCACTCCAGCGTGGTCGGTTATTACAATCGTGCCTTCCTGGACGCCCCGGCCTGAGTTCAAGGCAGTAAGCGGCAGGCTCTCTTCAAGAGGTGGAAGGGTATAAGAAAACGTTGGAGTCGTTGACACAGGCTGGCTGCCGAAAAACAGCTCGAGACCATTGATACTCTTCTGAATTACTGTGCCGCGCTCGATTTCGGTAGTAATTCTTTTGGCATCACCATCATAAAGAATATCGATCGGGCTGTTTTTGTTGACTCCAGGGCGATCTTCACCCAGAGAGTGCGTGACAACACCATTGTTATAGCCGGGAGTAAGGCCGGTAAGTGCCGAAAATGGGCGGCTGTTAACATCGTTGCCGGCAAAAATGTATTCACCGGCGATCTGGGTATTACCAACATCAACAAGATGCAGCATCAGTTCGTCGATTTCTTTGGCAATGGCATCGCGATCCTGCTGAACAAGAGTATCATTGGCACCCTCAACGGCAAGATCACGCACCCGCTGCAAGGTAGACTCGATCGAAGTCATCGCCCCGTCAGTGTTGTTATACCAGTCTTTAGCATTATCGATATTGCGGATAAACTGATTATTTTCATTGATTTCAACCTTGTTCTGCATGGTAAGAGCGTTATCGACAGGGCTTTCAGATGCCCTGATATACTTCTTACCGGAACTGATCTTAATCTGCATATCACTTAAATCAGTATTGTTTCTGTTTATCTGGTTGACAAACGAATTTACTATCCACTGATTAGTTACCCGCATGGCCGGTCTCCTTATTAATAAACTTCTGTCCCTGTTTTATGGATTTGCTTGTTTTTTTTTAACTGTTTCAGATCATGCCGTTGATAATCTTGTCGAGCATCTCATCAACGGTGGTAATGACTTTGGCAGCAGCGTTATAGGCATGCTGATATTTAATGAGATTTGCCAGTTCTTCGTCGAGTGAAACCCCTGACAATTCTGCCCGTTTGGCATCGAGCTGCGACAACAGACTTGTGCTGTAGCTAACTTCACTCTCATATCTTTTGCTTTTTGATGCCACCCTGGTCACAGCTTCGTTGTAGAAATCGTTGAACGAAGATTTTCCATCGTTGAAAAAATTGGTCTGTTTGAGCTGGGCAATCTTGATGGCATTTGAGCCATCGCCCATGCCGTTAAAGGTGCGCAATCTGTCGTCAGGGTTTTCAAGAGTGCCACCAGACGCGGCAATGGTGTTGAGATTGTTGCGAATGTGGTCTTCAAGGTCGAGGTTCTCGATGGCATTCTTATAGGGGTTATCTGAATCAAGATATTCAAGAGGCTTGAAGTAGTTCAAACCAGTCTGGCCATCAAGACCGAAACCCGTTCTATGCACCTGGTTAGTTTCGACGGCAACCGTATAGGCAAGCTTATTGAGATCATTGATAATAGTCTGCAGACTTCCATCACGCACTTCGAGAAGGCCCTTGAGCTTGCCACCAGTTACTGCGGGGCGCAAATCAAGGTTAGCAACACCGGTTGCTTTTATCAGCAGAGTTACACCATCGATTGCGCCTGAAACATCATTTTTTGCCGAAACGAATTCCTGGTCGCCAAAGCTGAATCTGGCATCCTGTGCTTCTTTATTGGTCTGAAGATTGAGAACTGTAAAAAGGTTGCTGGTGCCATCAGCGGTTTTAATAGCGTAATCGGTACCGGTCTGAGCAGCATCGAGTACCAGTTGGCCCGATTCGTTAATATCGGCATTCAGATTGATATTTGCCGAGTCGAGCATGCCGGCAAGTTCGCGCATGGTGGTATTTTCAGCGTCAAGAAAGAATTCGCGGCCATTTACATTAAAGCTGCCGCTGGTGATGCCAAAATCTGATAGAGGGCCGGTCAAAGGGTGAAAAGTCAGAAATGAGTACTGAGAATGAGCCTGAGCGACATTTGAAACCGTAAGAGTGATATTGCGCTGATCGGTGGTATGAGTCAAAACCGCCGAAGCAACGTCAGCATTGTCTGAAAATTCAGGGTAGTTAACACTGCCACTGACGGTGCTGAAGTTTTCGCCATCTTTAGTACTTATGTAAAGATCGTTCGAAGCGATGTGCTGAACAAGGGTATGAGAACCGCAGTTAACCGTCAGCTCGCCCTTCTGATTATAGAAAGAATCGACATTGATAAGACCCGCCAGTTCTTCAAGAGCTAACTGACGCTGATCGCGAAGATCGTTGGCCACATTTCCCGCTGACTCTGAACGACCAATCTGTTCATTGAGATCAGCGATATTTTTGGCCAGCGAATTGATTTCTTTAACTGTATCCTGAATCTGATTTTCGATGCTGCCCTGCGAACACCAGGTCGGTGAACCCTGAAGACGTCGCAGTTGCCCGTCGATGTCCTTGAAAATACCGACCAGAGATTCTGTTTCTTCGACAAGATTCTGTCTCAACGAGCTGTTTGAAGCATCATTGGCAAGATCCTGCCAGGCAGCCCAGTATTTATCGAGCTGATCGCGAATGGTTGCGGTGCCGGGCTCATTCACAATTGCTTCAACCTGTTTCATCAAGTCATCAGCAGCAGTTTTCCATTCAAGGGTAGAAGTTTCTTTGGTAATTTTGGCATCGATGAATTCATCACGAAACTGCTGAATCTGGTCGACCAGAGCCCCGGTGCCAACCTGAGCGGTGGCAACGGGAGTATGCAGACTGGTAAGCATATAAGGGTTGGCAGATGAGACAACCGCACGCTGTCTTGTGTAGCCTTCGGTATTTGCGTTGGCAATGTTGTGCGAAGTGACTTCCATAGCCTTTCGCTGTGTATATATGCCACTTCTGCCAATCTGCAGGCCAAAAAAAGTTCCAGCCATCGCCGGCCTCCTTATTTGATGACGCTTTTTTTTACTGTCATCAGGGAAATATATTTTTCCCTATTATCTCTATCGGCGATCTACAGCTTTGACATTAGTACAAATAAAAATCTTCCCGCAGGCCGGTACAATTTTTACCCGGCTTGCGAGAAGATTTTTAAATTTTTTCAGGCCTTGCGGTCGATTATTGCGGGCCCCACCCGCTGCCCCGGCTTTTTGCCGGCAGGACCATAGGTAACATCGGCAGGCGCTCTGGTTATCAGCTTTACTGAGTATTGCGTCAACTCAAGGGCCTGTTCGATCAAGCGCTGGTTCTCTTCATTAACGGTCTTAATGTCGTTAACCACGTCGCGCAACTGACTTCCGATCATCCAGATGTCTGACTTGCTGTCAGCTTCAGGAATCTTTTCGACAGCCGTATCCAGATTTGCATCAGGAGTTCCGGCGATTGCACAGACGCATTCACGTCGTCGGGGCTCAAGTTCTATCAGTCTCTGAACCAGGATTTCTTCCTGGGTGACAATAGTCTGCAGATCGGTCGAAAACTTTTCGAGCAGCAGCTTTCGCTTATCACCGGCATACTGAAAAAGCTTCTGATAGATACTCAGCTCTTCGCCAAGTATTTCCCTGAGTTCGACAATTTGAGGGTTCAACGAAAGGTCAGCCTTCCCAGGATCTGGTTACGGCACCCGAAGCAAAGAGCTTTTCAGCGACCAGTTCAACCGGCACATTATATTGCCCGGCATCGAAAAGCTTTTTGATACGGTCAACCTTTTCGGCTCTGACATCAGGTTCACTGGCAACGACTTCAGCAGCGAACTTGATGGTATCGACCGGGTCAGCCTGCGCAACCGGGGCACCTGACAACACAGGGTTGTTCGGGTTAACGCCACTTGGCGGGTGGAAGGTTCGGTTGGCAGTTTCAGCCTTGCTGGTGGAATTCTGCATCAATTTGCTGAATTCGCCATCTGGCTTAGTTGTCTGAGCCTTCTTTACCTGGTCCTGATAGATTCTAGTTACATTTACATTGGAAACCTTCATGGTTCCTCCTGACTCCCTGAACGTCTTCCCCCTGGTATGTCTCTCGTTAGCGGAGGACGCCTCCAAGGTTGAATATCGGACGAACAGGCAGGTTCATTTAGCTAAATTATGCAATATTCTAACCTGCTGCACAAGCAAAGTCAAACCCATTACTCAAGGTTTTCAAATTGTTCTGGCTGATCGTCTGAAAGAATGCGAGACAGTAAGACCGCTTACTTCTGCAGGCAAAAGGGTCTTGAGCTCTTCGGCACATTTTAGCATGGTGGTTCCGGTGGTGGCCACATCATCGATCAACCAGATTTTGCGCTTATAAAAAGCCGACCTGTTCAAACCGGGAGCAAGTTGAAAAGCCCGGTCAAGATTCGTCAATCTTTCAGTTTCATCGCAATCAGCCTGCGGACGGGTATGCCGGCTTCTGATCAGGGCAGGGCTGAAGTGGCAGCGACAATGACCGGCCAGTTTCTCGGCAAGATACTCGGCCTGGTTGAAACCACGTGTTGTCAGGCGTTCTAGATGCATCGGAACAGGCACCAGAACATCTTCGGGTTTGATAAGTGAGCGCAGTGAGCCCTGATGCAGACATTCTTCGGTCAAAACCTTCAAAAGCCTGAACGAGGGACGATATTTGATGATTCTGATGATATCTGACACAAAACTGTCGTAACGACTGAGGGTAAAAACAGCGAAATCACACCTGATATCGCTGACCGGCAAGGGTGGCAGCAGAATCTGACTTAACCGGCCACGGCAACCAGGGCAAATTACCTGGCCAAACTCAGTTGCGCTTTTGCAAACGTGGCACCTGAAGGGCAGAAAAATTGACAGGAGGTTCTTTATAAAGCTGAGCAACAGAAGAGTTCCTCTCTATATTAAAACTCTAAATTCACTTTGATTTCAGCCCGGTAATTCTGACAGCATCATTATAACATCCTGTTGCTAAAATGACGAAGCGGTTGCTGAGGCTCAGCAACCGCTTCAATCAACAACAGTGTTATTCTTCGCTGCCGGCACCACCGCGGCGTGTTCGTTTATAAACACCGCGTTTTGCCTTTTTTACAAAGTCGTGAAACATTGCAACATGCGGGTCTTCAGCCTGCACCAGCCCGGACCATTTTTCCATTACCTGCGAAACATTCATCTCTGAACGGAAAAACACCTTATAAAGTTCTCTGATACTGGCAATGGATTCTTTTGAAACGTTATTGCGCTTGAGTCCGACGGCATTGAGACCTACCACCCTGGCAGGATTACCATCGATCCTGATAAATGGCGGAACGTCTTTAACGATTTTGCTCATGCCGCCAATCATAACCATACAGCCAACCTTACAGAACTGATGAATGCCGGTAAAACCACCAAGAACCGCACGGTCACCAACTTCAACATGGCCGGCCAGGGTTGTGCAGTTAGACATGATGATATTGTTTCCGACCTTGCAGTTATGGGCGATATGGACATAGGCCATCAAAAGATTATTGTCGCCGACAACGGTCGAATGGCCTTCGCCTTCGGCAAGATGAATGGTGACAAATTCGCGGAAATGGTTACCATTACCAATCTTAACGAAGGATTTTTCGCCTTTGAATTTGAGATCCTGAGGGGGGGTTCCGATGACGACTGACGGGTGAAGAACGTTGTCACGGCCCAGCGTGGTGTGGCCGTAAATATGGCAACTGGCACCAATGACCGTATTTTCGCCAATTTCAACGTCAGGCCCGATAATCGAGTAGGGGCCAACCTGTACTGAAGGGTGTAATTTTGCTCCTGGGGCTATGATTGCGGTTGAATGAACAGACATATTGCCTACTCCTTGGTTTTGTCGGTCAAACAAGCTGGAACATAAGTTCGCCGCCGGTTACCAGTTCGCCATCAACTCTGGCTTCTGCTTCAACCTTGCCGGTGCTTCCACGAACCTTCAGAACCTTGATATGGAATTCAAGGCGGTCTCCAGGAACGACTGGCCTGCGAAATCTTACTTTATCTATTCCACAAAAGAATGGTGTCTTACCTTTATGTTCTGGCTGAGAAAGAAAAAGAACACCGGCTACCTGAGCCATGGCTTCAACCATTAAAACCCCTGGCATTACAGGCTTGCCCGGAAAATGGCCGTTAAAAAATTCTTCATTGGCGGTAACATTTTTAATACCGATTATCGACTCACCGGGAACGATGGAGATAATTCTGTCAACCAGTAAAAACGGGTAACGGTGTGGCAGAATGGTTTTAATTTCTTCAATATACATCATATTCGAATCCTTCCTCTGTTGGAACTGGTTAAATTTTTCTTTCAGCAGGCGGGCAAATTTAACATTAAAGTTATGACCAGTGCGCTCGGCAACAATATGCCCCCTGACCCGGTGGCCTATCAGTGAAAAATCGCCAACCAGATCGAGAATCTTGTGAAGAATGAGCTCATACTGCTCTCGCAAGCCTTCAGGGTTACAAATCTTTCCTGAATTATCTATGACCACTGCATTCTCAAGGCTGCCACCTCTGGCCAGATTGTTGGCTTTAAGCATTTCGAATTCATGTTCGAAGCCAAAGGTGCGTGCTTTGCCAACTCTGCTTTTAAAAACCTCTTCGTCAATGACCACATGAATCTGCTGCGGCGGAATGATATTATTGCCATATTCGAGAAGATAGCTGACTTCAAAGCGGTCTGAAGGCAGGTAGACCATGCTTTTCTCATTTTCGACCAGCGAAAACATTTCACTACACCTGCAGTCAATGCGTTCCTGATCCTGCTGGCAGATTCCGGCCTGCTCGATCAGGTTGACAAAATATTGCGAACTGCCATCGCCGGCGGGTGGCTCTTCATTTGATAGCTTGATCAGCAGATTATCGATGCCACAGCCACTGAGAGCGGCAAGAACGTGTTCAACGGTGTGAACCTGAGCATTCTGCTGTTTGAGAACGGTGCCACGATTTGTGGAAACAACGTTTTCAAGCCTGGCAGCGATCTCGGGGCAACCATCGACATCGGTGCGCACAAACACAATACCGCTTGCCGATGCTGCGGGCAGAAATTCCATGCGGACGGGTTTGCCGGTATGAAGGCCGATGCCTTCAATACAGACTGGTTTGCTTATTGTGCGCTGTTTATCGACGTTCATAGTTTTCAGAATGAGCGAAAATAGATAATATTATAAAGTTCTTCTTTGCGGTCGCGCTGAGCAATCTCGAGGCTTATTCCAGGGTATGGGCTCAGTTTAACCCCGAAGGTATCGATATCATTGCTGCGTTCAGCACCAACGGTGATCAGCGGCAACACCATCTTTTCAAAGCCATAAAAATACTTACGGTCGGTAGTTATCGGGTCTTTATAAAAACCGCCGTGCAGGTAGACTCCGAAAGCCTCGATGGACTTGGAAGCAGCGAAATAGAAAATCTTTGAGCCAAGTTGGGTATTAAGGTCAGATGCCCCCCATACCAGACTGGGCAGCATAGCGCCTTCTTCGAGCATTTTGATTTTAACACTCAAAGGGTTTTTGCCCTTTTCAGAGCCATTAAGATGGCGAAGGAAAGAGAGCTCAAAAAATTTATTCATGAACTCCTGCGAAACCATCATGGCTGAGTGACCGCTATCATTGATGTAACTGGCGGCAGATCTGGTATAACCGGTAGGCATGGTAAAAATCGAAGTACCCATATATCTGACTCTGCTGTCAGTGTCAGCAGCAACCGGTGACAGAAGTGAAAGCAACAGGGCAAGAAGAACTATGGGCCTGATGATTTTAAATGGCATTAACACGATTCCTTTGCTTCGAGTTGTTTTTCGAGGTCTCTGACCTTTTTAAGCAGCTCTGGCAGCTTTCGCATCGCAGCCAGTATCTTGCGCTCTTCGGCGTGGGGTTTTATCGGAAACCCGGAAACAAAACTACCGGCTTCCACATCGCTGGTAACTACGCCGCGGGCAGCGACTGTAGAGCCCTTGCCCACCCTGACATGCCCGACAGTGCCGACCTGACCTGCGAGGGTAACATAATCTTCAAGAATTGTGCTACCGGAAATGCCAACCTGTGCAACAATGACGCATTTTTTGCCAATCTGCACATTATGGGCGATATGCACCATATTATCTATTTTGCTGCCTTCGCCAATTCTGGTCGTTTCCATGGTGGCGCGGTCAATGGTAACGCAGGCACCGATTTCGACGTTATCTTCGACGATCACGTTGCCAACCTGAGGCACTTTGACATGAACACCAGCGTCAAGGGTAAAGCCAAAACCGTCGCTACCGATTACCGCATTGGCGTGAATAATACAGTTGTCACCAACCTCACAGCCGGCGAGAATTCTGGCCCCTGGATGAATCAGGGTGTTTTGGCCGATTTTGCAATGCCGGCCAAGAAAGGCCTGAGCACTTATGCGTGTACCGGGCCCGATAACGGCACCGGCTTCGACAACGGCATGCGGCCCGACAACTACGTTGGAGGCAACTTCGGCATCTTCGCTGACAAAAGCAGCCGGATGCACGAGATAATCGGGTTTTTCTTCGGGAAAAAAGAAGTTGAGAGCTTTAACGAGACCCATATACGGGTTTTTCATCCGTAGTGAGGGCAAGGGAAGCTCGGGTGCATCTTCAGGGGCAATCAGAGCTGCGGCTCTGGTTGTTTTGACCGATTCGAGGTGGGCAGCATAGTTTTTAGCCCCCGACAGGAATGTCAGTTCGCCGGGTAATGCCCGGTCAACCGGAGCCACATTACTGACCCTCACATTTTCGTCACCACAGACACGGCCACCGGTCATGGCGGCCAGTTCTTTAAGGGTTAGTGTTCTCGACAATGGGTTTTCGGTCATGATATAAAAGCCGGGCATCAGATCTGATGCCCGGCATCCGAATTATTTTCCGGCTGGTTTTGCAGCTGGAGCGGCAGCTTTGCCCGCATTAAGAGCTGCAAGAACTTCTTCAGTGAGATCTTTTACTGTCTGTTCATCGCCCCAGTAGAAGAATCTTTTTTCGAAAACGGCTTTGATGTTGTTTTTCTTGGCAACCTGCTTGATTACCTGGTCAACTCTTTCGTCGAGGTTCTTTGAGAGAGAGCCCATTTCCTTTTCTTCCATTTCATAAAGGGTTTTCTGGGATTCTTCAAAGAATTTCTGCAGATCACCGCTTTTCTGAGCAAGCTGTTTGCGCAATTCAGTCAACTTGGGCTCAAGAGCCTGAGCTTCTTTTTCCTTTTTGCCATCACGCAATTCCTGCATCTTTTTGGCAATGCCGACATATTCATCATCAAGCTTTTTTACAGATTCTTTACGGGCTTCGAGATCTTTCTGAAGTTTTTCTTTTTCGCCTTCAAGAACCTTTTTTGTTTTTTGTGTTTCGGTATACTTGTTAAAAATCTGACCTGCGTCTACTACGCCAAATTCGTAGGCACCGGCAACCATCGGGCTGGCAACGAGGCCAGCGGCGAGACAAAGTTTTAAAAGCTGTTTCTTCATCTGGAAAGTTCTCCTTATTCTTTAACTCTTAACGAGTTCTGCACAGGTATAAATTAGGATCAGAATGACGAGCCAAAGTTGATATAGGTATTGCCATCGCCACGATCAGTGGCTTTACCATAGTCGAGAGCGACCGGGCCAAGTGGAGTCTGCAATCTGATGCCGATACCGTAACCCTGTTTCTGGTCATAACCGACTTTTTTGCGATTGTAATCAGTGCCCCAGGCGCTGCCCATATCAAAAAACCCGACTACGTCAAAATTCTTCGAAAAATTCTGCCGCAATTCAAAGTTGGTGTAGAAAACCTTGGTGCCAAGGAATTCGCGTTCTTCATAACCACGAACCGTGCTGCTGCCGCCAACAGAATACATATCGTAGATAGGCACATAACCCTCGCCGATAGTGGTCTGCCCGAAAACGCTCTGCAGGGCAAACACAGTCTTGCGGTTAGCACTTACTGGTATATAACGCCTCATGGCCAGCATATATTTTGTATACTGATTATCACCTTTGAGCATGCCGCCGGTGGTTTCAATCCAGAGAGTGTCATGCAGGCCGCCAGTTGGTCTGAAGCGGTTATCGCGGGTATCTTTATCAAGAATAGCGGCCAGAGTCTGAACACGACCGTTGGCAATAGCGGCTGGAGCAGTGGCCAGACCGTTGGTAGGTGTAAGCTTGATGTCTTCGTCTCTGAATTGGAACGACAGG
>JAQUZA010000481.1 GCA_028691595.1 Candidatus Rifleibacteriota bacterium | reverse complement strand
AGTTGGATTAACCAAAATCAATTTAAAAATTACAGAAGCAGTATTTGAGGCTTGATCAGTTATGGTAGACAAAATATTTGCAGAAAGAATTTGCGATTTTGTTGGTAACAAAATTTTAAATTTTATTTCTTGAACAATACTTGCTGTTTGAGTTTCGTCAATCCAAGCCTGACTGGAGACTGCAACCGGATTCTTACGATCATTAAGCCAACACCCGCCAACAAGACAAAAACAAAAAATTGCTAAAATACTCAAATAGTGTCTTAATACGCTATGCCTTATCTCGATCATAAAAATGCACCCCGTTATCTGTAGCTATGACAAAAGAAACAAACATTCATTACTTGGGTAGACTACGCCAAATAAAAATTTAAGGCAAGTTCCCCAATTATAGCAACAATTCTCTGGACTAGCAGTCTGTCGGACTTAGGCCTAAAAAGCACTAAAATCGACGAATTTCAGGTACCGTCCTCACCAGACAGTTGAATTAATCAGGGCATTTCAACCCATTCCTTTCCCGCTAAAACTCTCATGTCTCAGGGAAGTGGCTGACGCACCCTTTCAGCCCTTTCGCGTCTCCCAGGGCCGTTTCAGCCTCTCTGCCTTGCGCCAGAAAACCCCTTTTTTACACGCCACTGAGTTTTAAAAAACACCAGTGAGCCCCATAGCACGCCCACCAGCCTTTTTTCAAAAAACAGACATAAAATACCCGTTTTGGCGACTTTTTCCGCGATCAGGCTGTATATCCCATGCCCCTCAACTAAGGAACTCTCCTACGGCCAAGAATAATACACGACAGCCAGACACATATAAATCAGGCTTTCGTGCCATTAACAATAAGCATCAATGCTTTATTGCTTTGGCTTTAAAGATATCAAGTAATTCTGTCTTTTTTGCTTTGACGTTAGAATCCTTTTCTTCTTTTATGCTGCTTTCCGGCACAGTTATATCATCTTCTTCAAATTCGGTTTGTGGTGCCAGCAACTCAACCACTTTTTTGGCATTTTCAAAATTATCATCCATGCTGCTAGAGTGTAACGAAGAAATAACTATAGTAGCAGGCAAATCTGCGCCGCCACTGGATCTAATATTAGGGTCTGCTTTGTAAGCTAGTAGCAACTGAACAACCTCAAAATTGCAATTTTCTGCGGCAGATGTCAACGGGCTTGCATTGGCTGCATCAACAAGATTTGGATTTGCACCATTGTCTAAAAGAAATTTGATTAGATCGTAACGACCTTCAAGCACTGCTGCATGAAGAAAAGTTAGATTTGAGGGCCCATAAGCCATATTTATACGTTCAGGGCTTTCCAGAACAAACTTCTTAACTTCTTCATCATTTGCGGAATCAACAAAAACACAAACATTAAAATCATCTGTTTCTTTGTTCTCATCCGCTAAAACAAAAGAAAATGGTAGTATCAACAAAACAATAACGAAAAATAGGCGCTTCATTTTATTCTCCTTAAAATGCTTGATCTAACATAAATTCAGTAGGTTCTATCCCAAAACCTGTAGGAGGCAAATCCACATTGGTATGAGCACCTTCAGTCGGGACAACGTAGTAGCGTATATACGCTGTTACTTTTTTAACGTCCGGATTTTTGTCTGTCCAATATTCAGTGCTCTGAATAAATACTCTGTCCAATTTTTTAGAATATTGCTTTTCCAGCTTATTTACTCTATTTCTCCATTTCCTCCAAACTTGCTTTCTAGCCTCACGCAAACCAGTAACGATATACGGGGATTGCATATTAGCGGGTGTCAATGGAGGTATAATTATGGAGATATCGCCTTGAATAATTTCCTCTCCGCCTTCGCTTTTTCCGTCAGGAAAAACAATAGAGTATTTAATTTTGCAAGATAGCCTTGTACCTTTTGGGTAATCGTTAAGGTCGGGCGGTTTGTTGCTTTCCTTCGGCGCTGTGCCATTTTCAGGCTTATTAGTTTCAGGTTTTGGCTTAACAGTATTACTCGGCTTTGGTTTTGGTTTATTTGGTTTGGGCGCAGCAACCCCTGCGTTTGGCTTTGAAGATGTATTTGGCTTAGAACTGCCAGAAGTTGGCTTGGGCTTATTATTGGTAGGCTTTGGCGTGGTTGTTGATCCACCAGCATTCGGTTTTGGCTTAAGAGAAGCAGTCCCAGACGCTGTCTGAGGTTTTGTATTTACAGGCTTTGGTTTTGGTTTGGCAACCGTCCCTGACCCTGGCTTCGGAGAATTCGGTTTGAGGTGAACAGTCCCAGAAGCAGGCTTGGGTTTGAGCAAAACAGTGCCCGAAGCTGGTTTTGGTTTATTTAACCCGGGCTTGGCAATTGCTGGCTTAGGCTTGGAAACAGGCGTTGTGCCCGCAGCTGATAAGCGTGTGGTGACCAAAATTAACAACAAAAATACATAAATACGCTGACACGTTTTCTCACGAAAGATAACCTCTAAATTTGCAAAAAATCTTCAACACCAGTTCATTTATACCAGCTTAACAAAACTTGTGCAACCAGCAGCAAAAGCAAGACTAACCACATAAAACAGCCAAACTCCATCTCTGGGCTCACCACAGGGGAAAAGGGTTGAATACCTCTTCCACAAACCTTTTCCCGCTGCACCGCCCGTCGAATCTTTAAAATACCGACTGACGCGGAAAAGTAAAGGCCTCCACCCCGACCGGCTAAATCGCCGGCCGGGTCCCCGCCTTGACTTTCCCGCATCAGCCTGGTTATCTGGGGTCATCGACGGGCGGCTCCGCAGGGGAAAGGGTTTTCTGGCCAGAGTATTTTGCCGCAACGGCAAACCTCTAAAAACCTCTCCAGTCGCGGAAAATAGTTCTTGCAAATGACAATAGATTACATATATTATTAGTAGATGACAAATCGGTTTTCACCAGGGGAGGTTCAGCATGCAGACCATGAACTACAAAGAAGCGGCCAGGTATCTGAAAGTCACTGAAGGCACACTTCGCAACTGGGTTTCAAAAGGCCGCATCAAACCCCGCAAAGTCGGCAAACATGTGCTTTTCTTCAAAGAAGAGCTCGAATCCTGGATCAAAAGCCCGACGCCGGCAACACCTGCACCAGCGCCCAAAGATCTCACCGACCTTTTTGCCGAACCCCTGAAACCGACTGAAAAACCCGAACCAATACCGGCCCCGGCTCCCGCAGCAAAACCCGCCAGACTCACCGAATGGGTGCCGCAATTTCACCTCACCATGTCCGACCAGGACAAAGACCCATACGCCCTGCTGCACGATCTCCCCGGCCAGACCACAAAAATGACCCCGGAAAACATGCGCGAACTCGCCCGCTACCTCGTCGATGCC
>JAQUZA010000480.1 GCA_028691595.1 Candidatus Rifleibacteriota bacterium | reverse complement strand
AAGTCGGAGAACGCAACTTTGAAATGAGTTCGCGGGCTTACGGCGGCATTCTTTTTCCGAACCCGGAAAGCTCGCTGCATTCTAAGTTTGCCGACCAGAACAATAACGGCAATATCTGGGGCTTTAAAAATGCCAGGGTCGATGAAATTTGTGATCAATACCCGCTGATGTTCGACCCGGGCGATAGAATCAAAGCCGTTCGCGAAGTCGACGGTATCGCCTGCCGTGATCATCTCTATGCCCTTGGCTGGTTCGCGGCGCATACCCGCCTTCTCTACTGGAACAAATTCGGTATGCCCGATTACATTCTGGCCAAAACAAGCGATCAGCGATCGATCGTATCACTCTGGTGGTATGACGAAGCTAGAGACAAAGCCCTTCAGGAAGCCCGGCAGAAAAACAGCAAACTCAAGGTTGGCCCTGAAATCGTCAGGTGGTGGGATGAACATTATCCACCGGTAACAGGGGAGAAAAACTGATGTACAGCTATTTTATCCGCAGATTTCTTCTGATGATTCCGACTTTTATCGGCATTACATTTCTTTGCTTCACCGTAACCCGCTTTGTTCCGGGCGGCCCGGTTGAACAGGCGGTGTTGCGTTACCAGCAGGCCATGTCGCAGACCAGCGAGGGGGGTGGTGGCAGCTCAAGCACCAATTCGACTCAGGGTCAGATTTCTGAAGAAATGATGCAGAGGCTCAAAGAAATCTATGGTTTTGACAAGCCCTTTTATGTCGCCTACATTCAATGGCTCTGGCGTGTTCTTCATCTTGATCTCGGGGTCTCTGACACTCACTCAAGACCTGTCTGGGAGCTGATCAAAGAAAAATTTCCGGTCTCGATAATTTTCGGGCTGACGGGTTTTCTCCTTTCATACATGATTTGTATTCCCCTTGGTGTCTGGAAAGCGGTCAAACACGGATCAACCTTTGATACCGCCAGCTCTGTAATGGTCTTTATCGGCTATTCGATTCCAGGCTGGACAGCCGGGGTAATGCTGCTGATGCTGCTTGGCGGCAATGCCTATTTTGACCTGGTGCCTCTGGGGGGCAAAGAGAGTGCCATGATTCATGCCAATTCAAAACTAGCGGCATATCTGCAGGAGGGTGGGGCGGTAAAAGATTTACCCCTGACCATTCGCAAAGATTTTGCCAGGTTAAAAGATGAGGATATGATCAATTCAAGCCATCCTGCCTTCGAGCATATCCCTGCAGAAAAGCGGGTCAAATTGACCACGGGCAAACACGACGATCTAACCTGGTTCGGGCGATTTCTCGATACGGCCTGGCACATGGCATTGCCGGTTTTCTGCTACATTCTTGGTCTATTTGCCTCGCATACGGTGCTCATGAAAAATTCGCTTATGGAAAACCTTGGCCAGGACTACGTCAGGACTGCATTTGCCAAGGGGCTTTCTGAGAACGTCGTCATTTTCAAGCATGCGTTGCGCAATTCATTGATTCCGATTGCCACGGGGCTTGGGCATATGCTTTCGATTATTCTTGCAGGCTCGTATCTTATCGAAAAAGTTTTCAATATCAATGGCTTCGGGTTGCTCGGTTATGAGTCGCTGATAGCCCGTGATTACCCGGTTACCCTGGGCATTCTCGTCATCGGTTCAATGCTCAAACTTTTTGGCAACATCGCTTCTGACTTTCTCTATTGTCTCATTGACCCAAGGATCCGCTTCTCATGATAGAAAAATACACCAGAAACAAAAACATTGTTAATGCTGCTGCCCTGATCATATTCTGGGCGGCCATATATGCGTTGTTTCCGGCACTTGGTGAAAAGGGAATCAACCCTGATTATTCGGTCGAAGCTGCCATTAGTCTTGGTCTGGCGACCGGAGCGGTTGTCTACCTTCTGCCATTGATCTTTGCCGCCCTCGGTTCTTTCAGCATGTTTTTTACCAGCCCGATCTTCAAGCGGCGCTGGCATAAATTTCGGGGTCTGAAACGCGGCTATTACGCCTTCATTCTCATTGTTTCGCTTTTCCTGCTCTCGTTTTTTGCCGAATTTCTTATCAACGGCAAAGCCCTGTTCGTTAAATATCAGGGCAAGATCCATTTTACCCTTTTCAGCTTCGAAAGCGCGCGCTCATTCGGGCTCAAAGGCTACGGGGTGCCCAATTATCGCATGATGAAAGAGGTTTATAAAACCCGCAATCTTGAACGGGCTGAACGCCTTAAAAACGGTACTGCCAGCGAAGATGATCGCAAATATCAACAGTGGGGCGATGACTGGGTTGTCATGCCGATTTATCCCTATGGCCCACTTGAATCTTTGCTCGATGAACTGCCATGCCGCCCGCCGCACCCGCCTTCGTGGCTGACAGGACGCTGGCGCCAGGCTTTTTTTGAAGAATCACTTTTCGTATTGCCTGAGAATCCGCCAACCCGTGACGAGCTTGTAGAGAAGTATCGCCGGCCAGACTGGGTTGACCTCGATATTGCCCGACTTTATCGTGAAATGGCAGTTGCCGGGCTGTTTGAACTTAAGCCAGGAGTAAAATACCCGGGTACCTTTCAGCACATTCTGGGAACCGATGACCGCGGTCGTGATGTCTTTGCCCGCATGGTTTACGGCTTTAGAACTTCGCTGTCATTTGCCCTGGTCGTCTGCTTTTTCTGTTACCTGATCGGCATCACTGTCGGGGCACTCCTGGGCTACTATGGTGGTACCTTCGATATCGTCATGCAACGTTTTGTCGAAATCTGGTCAGCAATGCCGTTTCTTTACACGGTTATGATCTTTGCGGCAATAATGATACCCAATTTCTGGATGCTCGTCGGCATTCTTGTGCTCTTCAAATGGATGGGCATGACCTACTATATTCGTGCCGAATTTCTTCGCGAAAAGTCGAAAGATTACGTCGCCGCCGCCCGGGCTATCGGTTGCACAGACGGAGCCATAATTTTCAGACACATTCTTCCCAATGCATTGACCCCGGTAATTTCTTTTGCCCCCTTCGCAGTTGTGGCCGACATTGGCGCTCTGGTGTCGCTTGACTTTCTTGGCTTCGGTCTGCCGGCTCCGACCCCGTCATGGGGTGAGTTGCTTGGCCAGGGGCTTGCCAATTTAACCAAACCCTGGCTGATTTTGTCGCCGACCCTGGCAATGTTTTTTACTCTGCTTCTTGTTTCGTTCATAGGCGAAGCCATTCGAGAGGCTTTTGACCCGAAACAGTATTCACGGCTCAGATAAACAGGAGAAAGTCGCAATGGCCAGACAATTATTAACAGTTAAGAACCTGCGAACCTACTTCAAAACTGAAGCCGGCATCGCAAAAGCCGTAGATGGCGTTGATTTCG
>JAQUZA010000479.1 GCA_028691595.1 Candidatus Rifleibacteriota bacterium | reverse complement strand
AAATGTAACAGAGGTTGGTTTAATCTTCATATAGATTCCGCCATCTCCATCTATTGATCCAGATTCTCCGCGTGGGGTTGCCCGCCAGTTTCTGGCTTCTGCCAGACAAAAATTCTTTGTGAACTTCGCAGTAATAGAAGCGATAGAAGATCTTCGCCAGGCTTCTGAGATAGATCCAGATAATACCGATATACTTTTTCTGCTGTGCTTCGCCTTGAACACCGTCGCCGAAAGCACTGAAATCAAACGTCTGCTTGAGACTTCAGCAAAAGTGACCGAGATCAGCAGTGAAAAAGATCGTGGCAAATATGAGTTATCCCGACAGGTTTTTCTTTTCCGCGACTACGAAGAAGGTCGAAAACAGGCCATAAGATTAAAACAGCTCTATCCAGAAGACTATGATTTCGAGTTCGCGCTCTTTTTCTGTCTTGAGACACTGGGTAATTATACCGAAGCAATCAGGGTCGGCGAAAGTCTCACCCGACAGGCACCAGAAAACAATATTGTCGCAGTTGCCCAAAGTGAATGCTATTTTTCGATAATGGATTTTGAGCGAGCCATCAGAGTGTTGCGTGAACGTATCGTCAGGCATCCAGATTTTCACAACCTGCGTCTGAAGGTAATTCAGGCTCTTCTTTTGAGCGGTAGATACGAAGAAGCCTCTGAAGAAGCCGAAGAGGTGCTTGCCAAAGATCCGATGAATATGCTGATGCAGTTCTACTACGGGCGGGTTCTGTCGTGCCGTAATGAGCTGCAGAAGGCATACGGGGCTTTCAGACTTGCGGTGGGCCTGCCCGGAGACGAAGGACTGAGAGCCATGGGCTTTTATTCCCTCTATCGTGTCATGGAGCTGATGAATCGCAGAGAAACCGCCGGCCGCCACCTTCGGCAAGCCCGAAAAATCAAACCAAACATGGCCTTCTTTTCGCTTCAGGAACTGCATAAAATTGTCGACTCTGAGTTGATGCCCGGCATCAGAGATGAGTTTGCAGATGAGCCCTGGTTTGCGACGGTAAGAAAATATGCCCGGCTTATCTGTGCTGATTCTGCCGACATCCGCTCCTATACCATTGGAAATTACGGCTGTACATCGGTAATGGTATTGAAAAATGATGGAACCTTCACGCACCAGCTGATTTTCAGCAACTTCAACATATACGACTACGAAGAGCTTTACACACAGTTATGGCTGCCTGAGCTCGCCAGTTCGCCTTTTATCGACGAGAACGGCAACATTCTCACCTCGGTTTTCTACCGTATCGAGGGGGCAATAGGTGGTGGGATCGCTTCAATTACCCTGGCAGAACCATGGAAATCAGGCCGTGGCAGTCATATATGCTGCCGTCTTTCTGATGGGCAGAGCGTAAAAGAAAACGGGAAAATCCGATTTATCCTCCCGAAACTTCCTCAACCTGCCTGTAGGCGGCAGGCTTTTCTGATCGTGCTGCCCAATTCAATGAACAGCGACAATTTGAGTTGTGAGCCAGATGAGATAGTTGCTTATGAAAATAGCCGCGTATTATGCTACTTTCCTTATCTGACGGCTGGCGAATTGTTCCCGCTGAGCTTCAATCTGCAGGAAAGATAAAGACACTCTGCACCAGGGCCCTGCCTTAGATTAGCGCCCGAAACGAAGCAACCACAAAAGCTTCACCAGCGGCCTGTTTGTGATAATTTCATTTAAACAAGCTGCAAAAAACCCAAACGAGCCCACTTAAAAAGTCTATTGAGCAAACCTTTAAAGCTGAAATTCACTTAACAGAACCTAAGAATACAAAAAAAACCGTATTTGGCATTTTAGCCAAATATTTATTTGACAAGCACGAGAATATTTGGTAATTTTACCAAACAACTACATCTGTTTGAGGTGCGCAATGACAGAAGAGCAACGCCGGCTGATCGAAGCCAAAACATTGGTAATCAAGGCCCTCGCCCACCCTACCCGGCTTTACATTGTCGAAGAACTTGCGCATGGCGAAAAATGCGTCTGTGAATTTGTCGATGCCGTTAAAGCCGATTTTTCTACCGTTTCAAAGCATCTGCTGGTGCTTAAAAACGCTGGCCTGGTTACAGACGAGAAGCGTGGTCAGCAGGTCTTTTATCGCCTGCGCATGTGCTGCGTGCCCAATTTTATTGAGTGCATCGGAAACTTGCTTCCCCTGCCGGAAAAGAGTTGAAATTGCCGCTGAAATATCCGTTTAACCATAGCAAAAGCAATCATGGGGGCCAAATATGAACTACTGGAAACAGGAATGGAAAAGCTTTCTCACGATCACAACTGTTTTTTTGATCTGCTATTATCTGCCGGTTGGCACGCCGCGTTTTGACAATGCAATTATCGAGGCTTTTCATCTGGTCAAATGGTATGCGCAGGAGCACGTATTGCTCTGCCTGATACCGGCGTTCTTTATTGCCGGCGCGATCGGCGTTTTCGTAAGCCAGGCTTCGGTGATGAAGTATCTGGGTGCCAAGGCGAATAAAGTTCTTGCCTACGGAGTTGCATCGGTCTCAGGCACCATTCTGGCCGTCTGTTCATGCACAATATTGCCACTATTTTCTGGTATTTATAAGATGGGGGCCGGTCTTGGCCCGGCCTGTGCTTTCTTGTATTCGGGGCCGGCGATCAACGTGCTGGCCGTTGTTCTTACCGCACGAATTCTTGGCCCGGAACTGGGCATTGCTCGCGCACTGGGAGCAATTTTTCTCAGCATAATAATAGGCTATTCAATGCATCTGCTCTTCAGAAAAGAAGAAGAGGCCAAGTTGGCTGCCCAGATGATGATGCCAGAGCCCGAGGTAAAAAGAGCTCTCTGGCAGGATTCTCTGTATTTTGGCTCGATGGTTTTTATTCTGGTCTTCGCCAACTGGGGTAAGCCACAGGCTGAAACCGGTCTTTGGGCTAACATCTACGAGCAGAAATGGGTTCTGACCTCAATATCAGGATTTGCTCTCGGCATTATGCTGGTGGGCTGGTTCGGCCTGAAAGCCTGGAAAGCCATCTTTACCGGTGTTGCTTCTGCCACGCTTGCTTTCATGTTTCCGACAGAGCCACTAATCGCCTTTACGGCAGGCACTCTTGGCCTGACAGTTTTTACCAGTACTGATGATGGCGAGCTTGGAGAATGGTTTTCTTCTTCATACGAATTTGCCAAACAAATCCTGCCGCTGCTGCTGTTCGGTGTCCTGGTTGCCGGCGTGTTGCTCGGTCGTGTTGGCAATGAAGGCCTGATTCCCTCAGAATGGATCGCAGCGGCCGTAGGTGGGAACTCAATCATATCTAATTTTCTGGCCTCAATTGTCGGTGCTTTTATGTATTTTG
>JAQUZA010000478.1 GCA_028691595.1 Candidatus Rifleibacteriota bacterium | reverse complement strand
ACAAAGGCGGAGAAATTGCCTGTAATCTTGAAAGACTCTATGTCTTCTTTCTCGAAAAACTCGGTGAAGCAAACGTAAAAAAAGATATCAAACCAATGCTCGAGTTGAAACCGCTGGTGCAGAACCTTCGCAACACCTGGGAACTGGCAATGCAGAAACACCAGAGCTCAGCCCAGGTTACTGCTCCGCGCCCTAGATTGAACGTGGCTGTTTAAGCCAGAAAGGCAGGTGATTGCTTTGGCAGGAGTAAACTCTGTCGGTAGTGGGGCTTCTACTGCTGAACTGATGAAGATTCTTGAGAACGGTCAGCAGGCAACCGTCGATCTCGCTGAAAAGCTTATCAAAGTTGCAAATGGTGCAAAAGTGGCTGAATCTGAAGCCACCGGCCTGGGTAAGCTTGTCGATCTTTACGCCTGAGTTCCCCCGCGAAAAAGAGAAAAGTCTGCTGCAGATTTTTCTCTTTTTTTATTGCCGAATTTAGGATAAAATCTGGCTTGTGTCGAGCATTTCAGACATTTTATAGCAATCATGCAAAATAGGCGCTCCAATAAAATGCCTGTCATTGCCGCGAAGGCGGGAACCCGGTTCGCATTGATTAAGCAGGATTGTTTATATACCTTCTCCTGCTCAACAAAAGAGTTGAGTGTCTGTGAGGGCAGGAGGCTTTATTTTGTTGGGGGTTGAGCCATCAATACCGGTATTATCTTTTACGCAGACGGTTTAAAAAATCTGTATCGCAGCAATGTCGCGTTACATCAGCCTTTGTATCAGGGCTTAACACCACTTGAAATCCTTGTTGCACGCTTCAAAGGTCGAGGATGGGCTGACGATCGGGTTGTGCTGCTTCCTGATGTTGAAGAATTTTCGCCACTGGCTGACCAGGCACAGGCTCTCGGCATCAAGGTCAGTCGTTTTGAACAGGCTCAGATTGTTGAAAAACCTCTGGTGCTGCGCCAGCAGCGCTGGAACCTTGAAGACGACAGCGGCAACGATACCTGGGTCGGTGCCGCCTTTGCCCGGGTAGTCAGCGAAAATAAATGGAATACTGCCGTTCTGGTTCCGCTTGTAAACCTTCTGATAGACCCAGAAGCTGTCACTTCTGGCCTGAAACTGCATCGTCGCGAGGCCTTTGACCTGACAGCTGCAACCGAGCTCATCAGCGGGGCAGCCTGGTATATTTTCGAGGCCGACCTGCTCAATGGCTTGATGAACAGTCATGCAGACCTGATGTGGGCACGTGGTGGCCTGGCGTGGGCAATTCGTAAACCCCTGTATCCATTCAAAGTGGGGGCTTACCATTGCCCAAGGGTGCGCTCTTCAATAAATGTCGATTTGCGTTTGAATTCGCAGCGGGCCGCACATGCAATTGCCGCCTCCCGTTGCGAAAATTTTGTCGGGCCGGAATTTTCATACGAAGATTGGCTGATTTCAAGCGCCTGGGAAGCAGCATATTGTGATTTTGCGCCGCAGGCAATCAATGTTGAGCCGGCGAATCTTTGCAATGCCGGTTGTTATGCCTGTGTTTACCCGCAGATGCAGAGGCCGAAGACATTGATGACGTTAGAGATTTTTTCTCGCCTTTCCAGTGCGTTTAAGCCGGGCGATGATTGCCGCTGGGTTTTTTCTGGTATGGGCGAGCCTCTACTTAACCCGTTTCTAGGCGAAATGGTTCGGGCTACCGGCTGTTTCAGCTCAATGTTGCTGACTTCATTGCAGAAGCTTCCTCCCGAAGGGTTTCCGTTCTCGGCTCTCGACCAGGTGCGCATCAGTACCGATGCCCTGGCTGAAGAAGATTTTCTCAAGAAAAGACCTGGCTGCAGCTGGAAGAATATCGAGCTTTTTCTCAATATTGCTCATGAACTTAAAACCGCAGCTCCTGACAGGTTTCCTGAGCTGGGCATAAGCTGTGTGCGCCATGCCCTTACCGAAAGCCAGATGCAGTTGTTTATCAACTACTGGAAACAGGTGGTCAGACCTGTTTTTCGCGAAAATTTCTTTCGCTGGCCTTTTGAAAGTTCTCCTGAGCAGGTGCAATGGTATCAAATTCTCGGTGAAGCTGTGTTCGCGGGTGCCAGGGCGCGTTCTGCCAGGGTTGATTTCGAGCCGGTGCGGCGGCGACCATGCCGACATGCTTTGTTGAGCACCACAATTCTGAGTGACGGCCGGGTAACCATTTGCCCGTATGATTTTGAAGGAAAATATGCCATCGGTGATCTGAAGGTTTCAGATCTGCGTGAAATCTGGGCTTCTGAAGCCGCGCGTGTTTTTCGAAGCCGGCATCTGGAGCTGAAATTATCCGACCACGAGCCCTGTGCAAAATGTTCCGACTGGTACCACCCATTCTAGTGGTCTGACAAAGTCGAATCTGCGGTAATACCGTCATTCCCGCAGAAGGGCTTGTCGATTTAATCAGTAATTTGATGTTAAATTTTATAAAAACCAGTTTTAAACCATTACCAGGCGCAGATAGAAGACAGGATTATTGCGCCAGGACGGCGTTTATGCCATGGCAGCACAGGATTGTGATTGCCATGGTCTTTTTCGTAAGCTTGTGACGAACGCAGTGAGGGTTTGCCGAAGGCAAAGGCCAGCTCTGAGCCAACCCTGAAGAAAAAGTATTTAAGCAGGAAGCTTTTATGTCGCGTGAGCCAGGACGGCGGCAAGCGACTCCCGGCTGATAGCTGCACCGTCGAACCGGTAAACAACATCTAATAATACTTAAATAACATTTCTAAGAGAATAAATCGACAGACCCAGAAGCGGGAATCTTATCTCTAAAGGCTTAGATCAGCGCTTTCACGGGGATTACATAAATAGACAACCATAAGTATGGACGAGGGGAAATTTCAGGTTATATTGAGGAAAAGGGAGGTAAAAAATGACAGAACATCGAATCTGTGTTCCCTGCTCCACAGCAACAGAACCAATGAGCAGAGAGGCTTGTGAGGCATGTCTGGTCGGTTTGCCCGAGTGGCAGCTCGATGCCGATGCCCATGAAATAGTGAGAAAGTTTGTCTTCAAAAACTTTGCCGAGGCGATGGATTTTGCCATAAAAGTTGGCAGGCTTGCCGAAGAAATGGGTCACCACCCGGTTCTAACCTTCGGCTGGGGTTTTTGCCGGGTTAAGTTTAAAACTTCAAAGATCAATGGCCTGCACAAAAATGACTTCGTTATGGCGGCTCATGTTAACAGACTGATTTGACCTGCTGTTGGCAGACTTAAAAAATCTGCAAACACCGCAAAATAAAAACGGGCCCCGGAAATCCGGGGCCCGTTCAATTTAGCGATGCTTATTTGCAGCTTTTGCCAGCATCTTCGCATGCTTCTTCGCAT
>JAQUZA010000024.1 GCA_028691595.1 Candidatus Rifleibacteriota bacterium | reverse complement strand
GGTGGCAAGGCCTTTGCCGGCGTTTACACGCATCATTTCATACAGCAGCGTTACCAGCACCCGGGCCCCGGAAGCACCAATGGGGTGGCCGAGAGCAATGGCTCCGCCGTTGACATTCGTTTTTGCAGGGTCAAGACCCAGCTGGCGGATAACACCAAGTGACTGAACGGCAAAAGCTTCGTTCGCTTCAACTCTTTCGAGGTCACTGACTTTCCAGCCGGCTTTTTCGAGGGCTTTCTGCGTGGCAGAAACAGGGCCCATACCCATTCTTGAAGGATTCAGACCAGTTGTTGCATGAGCAGCGATTCTGGCGATTGGTTTTAAATTGTGTTTTTTAACAAATTCAGCTGAAGCAATTACCACAGCTGCGGCCCCGTCATTGATACCCGAAGCGTTGCCGGCGGTGACACTGCCATCTTTTTTGAAGGCTGGTTTGAGTTTGCTGAGAGATTCAGCAGTGGTTCCGGCTCTGAAATGTTCGTCTTTTTTGAAGAGAATCGGGTCACCCTTGCGCTGCGGAATTTCAACCGGCACGATTTCGTCATCGAAACGTCCGGCTTCCCAGGCGGCGGCAACGCGCTTCTGGCTTTCGGCAGAGAACTGATCCATTTCTTCACGGCTGATTTTGAGCTCTTCGGCAAGCCATTCAGCGGTCATACCCATGTGTTCGCCTGAAAATACGTCTGTCAGACCATCCCAGACGGTTGAGTCGATAAAATTGACGTTTCCGAGTGCAGTGCCATTGCGAAGATTTGCAAGGTGCGGTGCCTGGCTCATGCTTTCCATGCCGCCGGCTACGATACAGTGAGCATCACCGGTTTTGATGGTGTCGACTGCGAGAGCGATGGTTTTCATACCCGAACCGCAAAGCTGATTGATTGCCCAGGCTGGAACCGTGTCAGGAACGCCGGCTCCAATTGCCGCCTGACGACCGGGGCCCTGGCCCTGGCCGGCCATTAGGACATTGCCCATGATGACTTCATCTATCTGGTCGGGTTTGACCCCGGCGCGTTCGAGCGCGGCTTTGATTACCACGCTGCCAAGTTTGTGTGCGGGAACTCCTTTGAGAGTGCCCATGAGGGTGCCAATAGCGGTTCTGGCTGCGCCAACGATAAATACTTCAGTCATTTTCTGCTCCTTGTGAATGTTTTATCTGGTCAAAAATTCTTTGATCAGAGCATAGGTCGTAATTCTAACCGGGTGGGCGGCTATCAGCGATACATGACCAGCCGGAACAACATGATAATCAAGTTTTCCAAGCTTTGCAGCTTTGCAGTCCTGGATCGCCCTGGCGGCCTTTTCGTTGAAAACATGGTCGTCACGGGCAACCAGACTTAATACCGGCACATCGATATCTTTGTAGTCTACCTTTGTACCCTTTATTGAGAATTCACCTTTAAAAAAGGCGTTGTCCTGATAAAAGGTCTGAATAAGCTCGGTAAAAGCCTTTTTGGTAAAATCGACATTGTCACTGCCCCATATATCGAGGGCTTCCCAGATTTCTTTGAAGCCCGGTATCTCGAAATTCTCGAGCAACCGGCGATACTTGCTCAGCTGACTGCGAGGGTCAAGCAACGGAAACGAGGCATGAAAGAACTTTGCCGGCACAATTCCCTGATATGCGGCCGTCAGTTTCTCGACATCGAAGCCTTCGGTTCCGGTCCAGTTCGATAGCAGGCCCGAATCGGCCAGATCGATTGGCGCGGTCAGCAGAAACAGGCTGCTGATATCTTTGCGCAGCTCAGAGTGTGAGGCGTAGAGTGCAGCCATCATGCCGCCAATACACTGCCCTGCCAGTTGAACCTTGTCGCGCCCGGTAATCTTCTTAACCTGACGGATGGCGCGTTTGAGCCAGACGCTTATGTAATGGTCAAACCCGCACTGGCCCATGCCGGCATCGGGTTCGCCCCAGTCGATGATGAACACGTCGAGACCGCTGGCTTTAAGCTGTTCGAGCAACGAATGCCCCGGAAGCAGATCCATGATGTAGTTGCGGTTGATGAGTGATGGCACGATGACCACCGGATCATAATCAGACTTGAAATCTTCGCCGCAACGGTTAAGAGTCCAGGATGCCTGTCTGAAAACGGCGGTTTTGCGGGTCGGTTCCATGCCAAGCCTGCGGCGGTCAGCTTCGGTATAGCACTTCAGAACCGATCGCGATACCATCTCGCGATATTCTTCGGGCATCTCGTTCAACTCTTTGTCTTTGGCCATGTTTTTACTTCCTGTTTTTTGCTGGTTTTTCGCCAGTTCAGTTTTTAAAGCGCCTGTAGAAACATTGTCAAGCTGCTGTCAGCAGCTGGTCACTCACCTGCATATTCTACAGATTTTAAAACTGACAGGCCATTAAGTCCAGTTTCTTGACCAGGAACTATTTTTTGTGCTTTTTGCTTTTGCCTTCAGCGGCGGGGGCGGCGTTCTGGTTTGCAGTTGCTGCTGCTGGTCTGCTGCCCTGGGCTTCGGTGTAATCTTCGAATTTTTCGGCCAGATCAACGAGGCGTTCTTCAATGTCGGTGAGCTTCTGCATGATCTTAACGATGTCGGTTCGTGAGGGCAGGTTCATGGCTGCCATCTGCTCATCGAGCATCTTTGAATACATTGCTTTGCCGGTCATGGTTGCAGCGATCGATTTTGACATTTCGCTGATAAATTTTTCGTTGGTAACGAGCTTTTCAAGCTGGTCGCCCATCATTTTTTCCCAGTTGGTGGCCCATTGTTTCATCATATCTTCGCCCATTGTAAACATTTTCAGTCTCCTTGCGTCAGTTCATTATGAATTCGAGTGCGCTTCTGCAGGCATCTTTGCCATTGCGCCCGGTGGTTATGCCGATATGTCCTGAGGGAATAGTAACTTCGCTGGCTGGTGCCTTATCGGAGGCTGGCAGCATGGTCGTTTTGCGCGGCGCGATGTGGTCTTTCCCGGCATTGAGAATCAGGGCTCTGGCTTTGCGGGCCGCCGGGTCAACGATCAGGCCGTCTTCGGTGGTCAGCTTGCCCTGGGCCAGCAGGTTTTCTTTGTAAAGTTCAGTCAGCAGCTGATAATAAGCTTTGCCGGGGAAACTTACCGGATCGGCGATCCAGCGTTCCATGGCGTTATAAAGCTTGATAAAGCTCTGGCTTTCGAACTTGTCTTTGAACATTTTTGTCTTCTGGTAGAGGCCCATCGGTTGAACAAACTGGAACGAGAAGGCAAGCAGCCATCCCGGCATGACATCCATGCTAGCAGAAAATTCTTCGGTTGGGAAATGCTCGGCGTAGGTCGCGAAGATGCCGGCATCTGAAAAATCGATTGGCGCGGTCAGAAGCACGAGATGGTCGACCATTTCGGGTTCAAGGCAGCTGAAGGCATAAGCCATGGTGCCGCCAATGCAGTAACCCAGCATATCGACTTTTTCGCAGTCGTTGGCGCGGCAGATCTGCCTGACAGCGCGCTTGATCGACCGGTGATAATAGTGACTCAAGCCCAGATGGCCAACTTCAACGTCAGGGTAGCCCCAGTCAATGATGTAGGTTGGGCGTTTCTGAGCAAATTCCCTGATGTAACTGGTTTCTTCTGTCACATCGAGAATGTACCAGCGGTTGATCAGTGAAGGAATTATCAGCAGCGGTGTGCCTTCAACCCCTTCAGGGCTTTCGAAGCGTAGCAGTGAAACGTTGCCGGCGCGCCAGACTTCTTCTCTGGGAGTTACGCCGCGTGGGTAGGTGTCGAGCTCGCCTGCAGTCTTGCGTAAAACTTGCTCAGTTACTGCATCGAGATGCTGAACCAGGGTGTCCATGTTTGCGATCATAGCTTCTGACCTTTCTCGGGGCATAGTTGTTGAAATCAGAGTTTGAGGCCGCCATCGACACCAATTACCTGACCGGTAATATAAGAACTTTCATCGCTGGCCAGGAACAGATAGAGCTTTGCAATTTCTTCGGGCTGGCCAAGGCGCTGCATCGGAGTTTTTTCTTCGAGCATTTTGATCACCTTTTCGGGAACGGTGGCGAGCATGTCAGTCCAGGTGTAGCCCGGAGCTACGGCATTGACGCGCACGCCTTTGCGACCAAGTTCGCGTGACCAGGTGTAGGTCATGCCGATAACGCCAGATTTGGCGGCGGCATAGTTGGTCTGGCCGAAGTTGCCCTGAACGCCTACGATTGAGGAAGTGTTAACGATCGAGCCTTTGCCGGCTGCGGTCATCTTGGCGGCACAGGCCTGAGCCATCAGAAAAACGCCTTTGAGGTTGACTTTGATAACGCGGTCAAACTGTTCTTCGGTCATTTTCATCAGGGTTGCGTCAGCGGTAATGCCGGCGTTGTTAACGAGACAATCAATTTTGCCTTCGGCGGCGTGAATTTCGTCAACGCATTTGTTAACGTCAGCGTGGCTCGAAACATCAACTTTTTTGCCGATGATTTTGCCGGTTGCGCCTTCAGCAAGCTTAACATCGGCGAGACCGGCGAGGGCCTTGTCGCTGATATCGAGAGCGTATACGGTTGCGCCTTCTTCGGCGAAAATAGTTGCGGCTTTAAGGCCGATGCCTGCGGCACCACCAGTGATAAGAGCTACTTTGCCAGTCATTCGTTTCATTGTGTTTCTCCTGTTATCGCCACGCCTGGTGGCTGGTTTGAATCTTGTCGTCGTTCAGAAAAATTAGTTTGGGGCATCGTCGCGATAAAAACTGCGGCTGATGCCTGGTGTTGGTTGAGGCCAGAAAACCCGTCTACAATCAGAAAATTCATCTATTTTGTCGCCTTCGCCTCTTCTTCACATCTCTCGCAGTTTTTTACATCCTGGCTTTGTGAAAAATCTCACTTGAAATAGTGCGCTTTTATAATTGAACCATAAGCGGCGGCGAATTTGCGAGGGGAAAATTTATGCTGCGTTGCGGCTTTTTGCTGCTTTGCTTTAGGATTTAAAGAGGCCGTCCTGCCGGGGCTTTGGCCTTGAGAACGGCCTCTTTAATATCTTAAAGACTTATTTTTCAGCGCTCATGTGCTTGGGAGTCATGGCCTTTACGGTTTCTTCATAAACCTTCTGAAAGCGGGTGTTGAATTTTTCAATGTTTTCGCGATAGAGGTTCTTGATTTCTTCGTTGGAAGCTGCAGTGTTGTTGTACATTTCGTGCATGAATTCTACGTTGCGGTTCATGTGATCGAAGAAAAGTTCCATGCTCTTCTTGTTGTAACCAGAGGTCTGGTCCATGCTGGCGCGCCAGAACTTGTTCATTACCTGGAAATTGTCTTTCATGAGCTGAGCGTATTCGTTTGAAAATTCCATCCATTTGTTCATTTTAAAAACTCCTGTTAAAAATTATTAGTTGCGAACTTTGAGATCGTTTTGTTTTAACTTATTGCTGCGTTGCAATATTAGTATCGTCGAAATGCTGCAAAGTGTCAAGATCTTTTTTAAAATATTTTTTATTGTCTTTCCGATGCTTTGTGTGAGCTGGTTTTGCTGATTGCTGTAATTGCGTAATCATAGTGAAAACTATCGACGGTCGCACCAGATCCAGATATTTCCAGAGACCTGCAGTAAGTGCTGGGAATACCTTGAAAATCTGAAGCAAAGCACTTGAAATAGTGGTCTGTCAAACTTGAATTGCACGGTTGTCATAATTGCCGCGCTTGTACACTCCGTGGCATAAGCGCGTGAATAGAGATTTTAAGGAGACCCAATCTGCGCATTCAAATTTGACAGGGCACAGTTTATTTGTGTCTCCTGAAAAGCTGAAAAGTGTGTTTTAAGCGGATAGGCTTGCCTTCAAGCAGGTTTTCTGCAAAACCTTTGCTGATTCAGCAACAACAATAACTTTTGGCTGCTGTCAAAGATTTTATGGCCTGCGCCAGGCAGGGTGTAGAAACTGTTTGGCAGTTTCGGGGTCGCTTTTGAGAAAATTGGCGTGGCCGGGTTCTGACCAGTAGTTCGAGAAGGTTTCCTGCAGTTGCGGGTCGGTAATTTCGAGCCGACCAAGCTTTTTTTGCTCTTCAAGAAACTGGCGCATTGCGTCGAAGGCTTCAAAACCTGCCTGCTGCCAGAGAATTCTCCCGCCGCCATATTGTTCGTAAAGCTTTATTTGCAGCTTCCATGGCTTGATGATCATTCGGGCAACTTTTTCGTCTTGCATAATTTTGTTTTGTTTTCCGCTCATATCGGCAACAAATGCCTGAATTTCTTCAGGAGTCGGCTCGATTTCACTGGCGAGACCCTGAGCATATTCTGCGAACAACGGGCCGGCAAAGAGGCGCATTAATTCGCCCTGTACAATTTTTTCGCGTTCCCAGGTCATTTCTTCAGGGTCTTCTACATAACCTTCTTCGCCGTAATCTTCTTCATTGCCGGTATCTTCGTCAGTGTTCGTTTCTGACTGGTTCTTATCGAACGACTTTTCGAATTCTTCATACTCCTCAGGAGAATTGATCACAGTTTCATTTTCAGCATCGTCTTCATCATCGGCTTCTGAAAAATCTGTTTCATCGAAATCCGATAAATCTCCTGACTCAGACGAATTTTCCGGCTCAATATCGAATTCCAGATCAGGTCCACTTTCCTGCTCTGTTGTGGCTTGCATCTTTTTAAACAGCCCGGGGTCGATATTCCGGTATTCTTCCGGGATCATGATTTCGTCGCGGAAAATGGTTTTGCCGAGAACTTTGCCGATAGCTTCCCTGGCAGGAGCCATTTTCTCTGCAAATGAGGCAGCATTAAAGGTCAGAAAAGCCAAAATCAGCACGAGAGTTCGCATCGGGCAGCTTCTCATAAAACCTCCTGAGATTCTTTTAATCGTCTTCAATAATTGTAACATGACCGGTATCTTATAAGCAGCTGTCGCAAAAGCCTTAGACAGAAAAGATGGTGCCAAAATGGACTTTGCTAATTTCTGCATTCAATTTATATGCTTCTGATATTGCCAGCCAAATGCACGAAGGCTATAATCAGCCTGTGATAGTTCAAAAATCGGGGAATACAAATGCGGGCTGCAGCGAAACGGAAATTGCCTGACTTCTTTACCTGGTCTGATTACTTACAATGGCCTGATAGTATGCGTTCTGAGATCATCGAGGGCCAGATTTACGATATGACACCGGCTCCTGGAACGATGCATCAGGAAGTCTTAACCAACCTGGTATACCATTTTTGTGACTTTTTCAAAGGTAAACCATGCAAGGTTTTTGCTGCCCCATTTGATGTCAGGCTGGCCGAGAAGAAAGAGACCGGGCGAAGCTGCTCAAATGTTGTTCAGCCCGACATTTCGATAATCTGCGACCCCGACAAAATTGACGAAAAAGGCTGTGTAGGCGCACCTGACCTGGTGGTAGAAATATTGTCGCCGTCGACTTCCTCAAAAGACCAGATACGGAAACGCCGTCTGTATGAACGCCATGGGGTTCGTGAATATTGGTTGATTCACCCGACCGAGCGCTACGCCCATGTCTTGGTTTTAAACGCCGGCAAATACGAACTCGTCGGGTTTTTTGACGACAAAGAAACACTCGAATCAAAGATTTTTGCCGGCCTCACCGTAAAATTCGCCGAGATTCTGCCAGTTCTAAAAGTCGTCAAAGAACGGGCCGCCCCCTTCAAAGCGGGCTCTTAAGCGCATCTGAAAATTCTTTTGAAGGTGCAAAAGAGTTTCGGGTAAATTTTTTGGTAATAAAGGGCTTTGTCTAAGGACGGTTAGTTCTGCCCAAGGCCTGAAGCAATGAAAGACAAAACCAGGGCGTTAACACTTACGCCTTCGCGCTCTGCCCTTTTTACCAGACGGGCATGAATGTACTTTGGCAACCTGGCTAGAAACCGCCCGGAAAAATCTGCCGAAACATAGTCTACCGGCTTTGTTTTTGGTTCCGGTATACTTTTTCCCTGATCTATTCTCGCTGAAACCCACGAAATAAAAGCATCTTTACCGTTTTCAAGTGCCTCTTCTTCGGTTTCGCCATCAGACATGCAGCCTGGCAAATCCGGAAAAGTTATCAGAAAACCGCCGCCGTCATCTTCACAAAGACGGCTCAGAACTCTTGTATATTCATCAAAAGCGAAAGGCGGCTGAATCTTAACAACCTTTTTCATACAACCTCCTTGACAGCATCAACTAATGCGAGAAATTTTTTGATGTAAACCGGCTTGATCGGCCGCTTATACGGTACCGTTACATCTTCTTCAACCCCGGGAAATGAAAAGACATGGTGACTGCCATCGCTGTTGCGAACTTCAATGTTCATCCGCCTGGCAATCGTCATGAGATTGCCCATTGTCCAATCACCCAGAGGGTTTCTGCGCATTCGTTCCAGCAGTTTTTCAAATGTTCCCATATTTTTATGATATCACCTGTAATATTTTTTTTCCAGTCGGCTGCATGAATACGTATTCCTGAAATACCCGGGCGACATTTTTCAAAGCTTTCTATCAGACTAATAAATAGCCAAGACTTTCTGTTATTTGGCTAACAAAAAGTCGGAAATTTTCTGTAGTAAGTATTCTGAAAAATCCGGTTGCAGCAAAATTTAACAGGGCCAATATGAATTCGGACAAGGAATAAAAAGTTCAAAAATTGCATCATTGAATGTTTTATAAATCATGTTATATTTAATATTGGTAAGAAAATTTTCCATAGAGGTTTTACAATGAAAACGCTTACATTGCGCTTGACGGACGAGACCCACAAGGAACTCAAAATCCTCTCTGCTTCAACCGGCGTTACCATGTCAGACCTGCTCATTAAAGCTGTGAGCATCATTACCAGACAAAAAGGGGTTGAAGAAACAACCTTTGCCCTGGCTTTCGAAAAATCATTGTCTGCCACAGAGGAAAAAGAAATTCGACGCTACACTAAAAAGCAGTTAGAAGATTTTGCCGCGGCAGATCGCATTTGATGAGCACTCCGCCGCGATTATTTCTTGACGCATGTGTTCTGGTTACCGCTGCAAATTCGCCCGAAGGCGGGAGTGCCAGAATTCTTGGTATCGCTGCTGAAGGCAAGGTCAAACTTTTAGCAACCCGCCTCGTCATGCATGAAGCGAAGAGCAATATAATCAACCTTCTTGGTCCTGCATTGTGGGCCTGGTTTTGCCGCATTATCGGCCCATTGCACATTTCCCTTTCAGATCCTCCAACCGCCAGTGAAAAGGCTGAATGGAAAAAGGTCACCGCCCCTAAGGATACGCATGTTTTAGCGGGTGCTATCAAGGGTAAAGCTGATATTCTCATTTCCCTCGATCGCGGGCACATTTTGAACGAAACTGTTCAGAAAGCTTTTCCGCTGCCAATTATGTCTCCTGGTGATTTTCTTCGGCAATATGGTTTAATCGAGCCAAAGCCAGATAATTACCAGAAAAAGACCGGCACGCGAAAATCAAAATAAGACCGTTCCGCAAACCTGGTCTGATTTAAATAGTTTTCACGGGGACGTTTTAAACAGAATTGAGCCGAGAATTGAGACTCAATTTCAACTTGGAAAAGCGTTAAAAATCCCTGCATATGTTCTTGTTAAGCTTGTGGAACAGCAAATTTTAACCATAAAGTTTTAAACTTTTGCCTTCACCCAGTGGGTACCTGTGAAGTCGATACAGACAAAGCAAGATTTCAAAGCTTTTTGCAGTAAAAGTTATGCCCTGGGAAATTATAAAAAGAGTTCACTGGCTGGGGGAATTGTGCTTTACTTGATGGTAAGCTTTGAAAGGAACCTCAGCTCATGCAGATCAGACCTTTTGCCCTTGAACGCTATTTTGCCAGACATGAATTTTCGGCCCGCTATCTTCTGGGCTCGAGTGACCCTGAATCGATGAGCGTTGCTGACCTGCTCTCCTTTGAACCAGGCTCCGAAGAAGGCCTGAAAAAGCTGGGGCTCGGCTATACCGAAAGCCTTGGCGACCCGCAGCTGCGCCAGGAAATCGCAGCTCAGTATGAAAAGATTCAGGCCGGGCAGGTTCTTGTGTTTACCGGTGCCGAAGAGCCGATCTTTGCTTTTATGCATGCGGTGCTCAACCCGGGCGATCACCTGATTGTGCATTTTCCCGGTTATCAATCGCACTATTCGGTGGCAGAATCACGTGGCATCGAGGTTAGTCGCTGGCCCGGAAACCCCCAGAAAAACTGGGCTCCTGATATAGATTGCCTGAAAAGTTTGATCAAACCCGCCACAAAGGCGATTCTTATCTGTACACCCCATAACCCGACCGGTTATCTCTTTGACCGGCAAAAATGGCAACAGGTAATCGAAATCGCCCGCCAGCACGGCTTGTGGCTTTTCTGCGACGAAGTCTACCGCGGCACCGAACATGACCCGGCCGACCGCCTGCCTCATCTGGCAGACCATTATGAAAAGGGAATATCACTGAACTGCCTGAGCAAAAACTGCGGGCTCGCCGGTCTGCGCATCGGATGGATCGCCACCCGGGATGCCGCTGTTTACAACAGTCTGGCAACTTTCAAAGATTATCTGACTATTTGTAATAGTGCCCCCGGCGAATATCTGGCTCGCATTGCCGTGCGGCACAGCGAAAAAATATTTGCCCGGCAACGGGCCCGACTCGTCAGTAACCTGCAGCTGCTTGCTGACTTTTTTGCCCGTCACCCAGACCTGTTCGCCTGGCAGCGGCCATGCGCCGGCACGACAACTTTCCCTCGTTTTCTCGGTGGCAAAGCCCTCGAATTTTGCGACCGGCTGGTCGAAAAGACCGGAGTCATGCTTATTCCAGGCACCTTCTTCGACATGGAGGGTGAATTCTTGCGCTTCGGCTACGGCCGCGACAGTTTTCCGGAAGCTCTTAAGCAGCTTGAATCCGGGCTTGAGCATTTGGATTCCCGCCTTCACCCCTTCGGAGTGCAGGCGGACGAAAATTCGCGGGAATGACGACTTTAAAAAATTTCAAATTGTGCGCTCGATTGTGACAGAGTGTTAGAATGAGTCGATGAGTTTGCCCGGGGCATTGCCGGTGTCAGGGCTGGCTGGAACTGGCTTGGGTGGTTCGTAATGAGCGGGCTCAAGCTGTTCGGGCTGCGGCATGGTTTCTGAAAAAGCGCCTGCAGCCGACACATAAATGGTGCCCGGCGTGTTCAAACGTCGTTTGATGCCACTGTTGCTGAGTGCCTCGACACTGCCGCTTTTTAACGTCAGTCGTGTTCCCCAGCTTCTCGATTCAACCTCAAAGCTGGTACCGAGCGGGGTAACGGTAACCGCAGGGGTTACTATTTTAAGGCCGGCATGGTCACCGTGCAGATCAAAGCTGGCCTGGCCACTGTTCAAAGTTACTTCATGATCGCCAAAACTGAATCTGGCGGCTTCAGAAAACCTTAACTTGTGTTTGTCGACCTGTACCAGCACAACGGCATCTGCGGGCAGCGCAATTTCTTTGCCAGTAATGACCTGCCCGTTTATTATCGAGGGTACATTGCCCAGCAGCACCTCTGCTGAGTTCAGACTAAGGCTGAACTGTTTTTGTATGGTGTTTTTTTGCTGTGGCCGGGCCATTTTTGCAGACTTTATACCCGCAGCCAGAAGAATAAGACCAACAGCCGGAATCAACAAGAGCCGCAATATGTCTGAAATTGAAAAGGCTCTAACTGGCTTGTTCGCAATATTTTCCTGAGATTTTGACCCCGTCTGCTTTTGTTGCTGAATCTTCGTCATCAATGCTGCAAGCGATTCGCGGGGCAGTTTCTGGTGAAGTGTCTCTTTTGCTGTTACTGTCGCCATCTTGAAAACATTCTCAAAAGAACGGAGCTGCTGCTGGCAGCCCGGGCAGGAGTTGATGTGCGCAGCGACCGCAGCCATTTCAGCAGGTGAAAGGCTGTTTTCGAGGTATTCCTGAATTCTTTCGGGTTTCAGACAGCTATTTGACATCGCATTCCTGCTCTTTGCTTAGCTGGGCATTTTCGCAGCGGTTACGGCTTTCAAGGATCTCTTTCAGCTGGTTGCGCATGCGAAACATGATACTTTTTATACTGCCGACAGGCAGATCGAGAACATAGGCCATATCTTCATAAGAAAACTCAAGGCCGTGCCTGAGAATGAACAATACCTGCAATTTATCAGGCAGACAGGCCAGACATTCATCAAACAACTGCCGTTCATCGATGGCCGATTCCGGAGATAAACGGCTGCTGACTGCGGTTGCCAGATCAAAATCAGTGAAAGGTGAACGCTTTTCGCGGCGCAGATGCTCAAGAGCTTTATTGACCGCAATTTTGGCCAGCCAGGGCGAGAAACTGTGTTCGTGTTTGTACTGCCCCAGACTTGTATAGGCCGCTAGAAAGGCTTCCTGAGTGATGTCTGCAGCTGTTTCCCTGTTTTTAATGTATTTTTGAATGATTGAACTGACCAGACCCCAGTATTTTTCAACCAGTGGCTTGAATGAACCGCTGCTGCCATCGAGGGTCTCAGCGATCAGTTGCTGCTCTGCATCTTTATCAGGAAAACTTGCCATCAGAATGTTTTGAGAAAGACCCCAGCGGGCGCAATCGAGCCTGCCGGGGTCTGATCAAGGTCAGAAAGCGTTCATCAGATTAGCTGGCTTGTTCTGGTTGTCGAGATTTTCTTCGATAACCTGGGTCGGGGTTGCCATGCCATCATTGCGCTGCATCGGTTCGTCAGGCAGCTGCGGGGCATGAATGTAGGTGAAGCTGATTTCGGGGTATTTTTTCCACCATTCGTCACGCATTGAAGCTGATGAATTCTCAACTGCCGGCAACGCTCTGAGAATGAACTCAGCACCGAATTTGACTTCGAGCTTGTTGACCATATACCTGGCAGGCAGGTTATTTGGCCACAAAGTTTTATCGCCAAATTTGAGCAGGAACACATTGCCTTCCTGGATGATGAAGCCTTCGCCTTCAATTGAAGGTTTGCCCGGTTCCGGTTTCGGCTCTGGCTTCGGCTGAGGTTTCGGGTCATCGATGACGATCGGGCGCTCGAAAATCTTATTGTAAAGTTCTTCGAGAGAAGGTTTGAGACCTTCGAATTCTTTGTCGCGGTTCCAGACTGCTCTGAAAAGTTTGACAAACTCTTCTTTTTCTTTGGCAGAAAGCTTGCCAAATACCTTCTGGTCGATAAAAGCGTCTTCAACATTGTTGAACAGCTTTTCGCAGGCTGTCATGGCTCTTTCGAGCTGGTCTCTGAGAATTTTTGCCTGGCGATAGTCGGCTTCGGTAAGCGGAGCTTTGCCGGAGAGCACATCGAGCTGTTTTCTCAGGTCCCAGACTTTTTCCTGCAGTTTCTGCAGACTGGCAAAGTTTTCTTTGAGGTTTTTCCATGAAACTTCAGTGTCTTCGGCAATGTTGGTCAGGTGGCGGGCGATCTGTTTCTTAAGATTGTAGTTGCCAAATCTGACCATCATTCGCTGCATCACCAGCGGGAAAAGTTTGCGCTGCTGCTCGGCGTTGAGAATCACGCTGGCCTTAGTGATTTTGTCGCGTTTAACGGCAAATACCCGGTGAGTTTCTGCTATTTTTTTGTTGAGAACTGAAAGCCTGGCGTTGATAGCTTTCAGTGAGGTCTGCAGTTTGTTAAGTTCTGCATCGCTGAGTTTCTTTTTTGAGTCCATCTGTTTGACGATGGCCAGCTTTTCTTTTAACAATGGCTGTTTGCCTTCGAGAAGCCCACGAAGATCTTTTTCGTAGGAAGCTCTGATTTCGAACCAGTTTTTCTGAATTGAAACCTTTTCTTCTGTTTTGAGAAGCGCACCGGTATCGCTTTTGATCGCCTTGATCGACATTGCGGCCCGGATAGCGTTGGCTGCTTTTTGATACTGGCCCTGGGCGCTGTAGATATTGTGTCTTTCACGTCTTTCGAGTGAAGCCATCAGGGTTTGCTTTCTTTCGTCAGTGATTTTGCTGCTCTTGATTTCGCGGCGCATATTTTCGACGAGTATTTCAGCACGGGCGAAGAATCTTTGTCTGATCTGTCTCTGAATTTCAGCACGCATTTTCTGAAATTTATTAAGAGAGTCTTTTTCGTTGGGCAAACCAGCGACTTTGGCTGTTTCTTCAACATCTGAAATGGTTCCAGCCTTCATTTCTGCTTCGTCAACAACGTTGATCGGCTGATCTTCGCTGGTGTTGTCGCTGCTGGCACCATCGATAGACTCCTGTCCACCAGCATTATCGCCGGCGGCGTTGTCGGCAATGACCTGAGAATAAGTCGGGAATGAGGCAAAACATGCCATTACCACCATAAAAAAAAGAAACCACGTTTTTTTGACCATTTCCACATCTCCTCCTGATTTTAAATCCTATTTCTGCGTTGGGGTGTCATTGTCGTCAAGCCATGCATCGGCTGACGGCATGTCGTCAAACGCAGTTATATCCTTGGTGCTGCCCTGCTGGTTTTTGGGTACCAGTATTGAAGTGGCGTAATCTTTGACAATTTTGCCCTTTTTGCCCGCAAGTGCCTTCTTCTTTGCCGGAAACTTCGGTGGCGAATAGACTTCCATTTCGCGCAGCTGGTTTTCTTTATCGCGGTAGGTAATTTTGCGGCGTTTCAGCTCAAGAACCCTTTCAGGCTTCTTATTGCCGTCAGTCTGCCCTCTGTTTTTATTTTGCGCCAGCTGATCGCAGGCGGCTTCAAGTTCTCCGAACAGATTTTTGCCGGCCTTGCCTATGGGCTCTGTTTTTGGCTCCTTGCCTGGCTTCGGCTCAGGTTTGGCAGCTGGCTTGTCTTCTTTTACATAGACCTTGCCATTGATTATTACCATGTTTTTGAAGGTATCGAGCTCGCTGCGTTTTATCAACTCGACTTTTACCAGCCTGGCCAGTGAAAAGTCGGTGATTTCAGTAATTGTGGTTTCCGGGGGGCAATATCGCTTGTTAAAAATGGCAATTCGTTCTTCAAGGCTCATTGAATCGTTGTTCTGAGTGAATTGAGATTCACTATCGTTGCCTTGTGCTGAGATACTGCTGGTTTCTGCAGGATTATTTTTTTTGAGTTCCTGGGTATCAGTTGCGTTGTTTTGCTGGCCAGTCGATGAGGCGACCTGAGCCTGACAGCTTTCGCCGCTGAAAACGACCGGCAGATTAAGCGCGCACACCATCAGCAGGGCTTTAAGAATCGACAGCTTCAATCTCATTTATTCACCTCAACTAAAATTCAATATGAAATATCCCTCGAGAAGGTTTCATAATTTTAAAAATCCAGATAATTCCAGTCACTGTCGGCCAGCCGATCTGAGAAAAACACCGAACTCAGTTTAACCTCACGAGATGGAAACCTTGCGTCTTCTGAGTCTACGGTTATTTTTACCAGCAGCTGACCTACGCTTTTAACCAGCGAGTTGATCTTGTTGGGCGTTCTGATATAGAGAACACCAAAGTCTTTCATTCGAGGTACGCCAAATAGCTTGCGCTGTGGGGCAGGGTTGGCTGCTGTCTGCAGCACGCGCTCGACATAGTTTTTGCCGCTGTTTTCGACCAGCGAATAGGTGATGCGCTCTGTCTGCTTTTTTAACGACAAAATTTTTGAATAGGTGGCTGTGTCTGGAATCTCTTCTTCACCCAGATCGATGGTGGTTTTGGCCCCGCCCGTCGACAACGAAACAAACTGCAGCATATCGCGACGCAGGCTCGAAAACAGCTGGCTGGCTGCTCTTATGGAATCAAGGTTGTCCTGGCCTT
>JAQUZA010000477.1 GCA_028691595.1 Candidatus Rifleibacteriota bacterium | reverse complement strand
TCGCCGCTCAACGCGCAGCTGCAGTCTGATATTTGAGAACAGCGACACCGAACGCCGGCCGCCACCATAAAGATCCTGGAGGTAGCCACTGGTCTGATTCACTGCCGTAAAAACAACCGAATACCTCACCCCTTCGGAGTCAAAGCGCAGATTTTTCTGGTCAATTCCTTCTTCGGCAGTGAAAGAAAAGTCGCGCTGCTCTGAACCGGTACCCAGGGTAATCGAAAAGAGCTCAAACCGGTCGGCAGGGATACCAGTGCGCTCATTTGCAGCCCGCAAAGTAAAGGCGGCCCCTTCCAGTTCACGTGAAATTGTACCTGGATTGCGAAACTCGAATACATCATCAAACATCAGGGTTTCTTCTTCAGGCATAACTTCTGAAAGCTCGTTTCGGGGTGAGACTGGCTCAACATATGAAGTTTTGCGGGTGGCAAACATTTCGAGCTTATCGTCAGCCTGTCTCGCCTGGTCTGATTCAGGGTAAATAATTATTATCTGCTGCAGCGTTTCAACTGATTTTTCAATATCGCCACGCAGCTCTAAAAGGGTGGCGAGCTTGAGCAGTCTATCTGGCTCACGCTCTTTCGTTTCTGACAGGAAGGTTAAGTATTTAACAGCATCTTCAATCAGGCCAGATTCATCTTTTGCCATCAGGGTTGGCATCAGGCGAAGGCTGGCAAGATAGTCGTCGATAGCGGCTCTGATATTGCGTTTTTTGTATAGTTCCATGGCCCGGTTGAAAAGGCGGGTAGCCTCTTCGGTCTGGGCGAGCTCGGGAAGATGCTCGAGTTTCATCACCGCCCGGCTGGCAAGCAATTCGGGCAGTTTTCCTTTCATGGCAAGCTTGTAGTGGTAAGAGGCAAAATCAAAGCGGCGTACCCCTTCGAGACATTCGCCAATTCTGAAATGAAGCTTTGCCTTAACCTCTTCATTAGTTGTCATGGCGAGGCCCTCGTAATAAAAAATTAGGGCTTCACGAAAATCATTGCTGCGAAAGTGCTCTTCTGCTCGGGAAAGGCATTTTTGCAAATCATAGGGGGCAGTTACCCCCGTTTCGACAACAGAGTGAAGCCCCACGGGCTTATCAACCGGCCTACCCTGACCATAAACAAGGCCGGGGGTGCCGGTGGAAGCTGCCAGCAGCAGGACACTCAGCAGTCTTTTTTTCATTGCAAAACCTGAACCTGTTACATCGAGCCCGGAAAGTTGTCGGGCATAACGTTGCGCAGCACAAAATCAGTATTGCGGGTATTGGGCACGGCCTCAATCAGACAATGCTTCAGGCTGCCTGCTTCGACATCTTTTTTCAGTTCACGAAGCAGTGGAACCAGGTTCAAATCACCATTCTGGAAAAGCCCGAGATTGAAAAACTGGTTTCTGGAGGCATCGTAATAATCGTGCAGGGCGATATTCCATCGTTTAAGAACCTGTTCGGCATAATGCCCGTCTTTTTCATCCACACCAGTCTTATGGTCTTTGGCGGCAGCCAGATATTCTTTAAGAGCTTTTTCCATGGCATCGCGTCGGGCTGCCCATTTATCAAGGCCTGGCAGAATCTGCTGCAGCATCAGAATGGAAATATCATTTCTAAAGAGGCGGTAGGTATCGATTATCTCTTCACCTTCGAGATAAGCGATGCCCACATTAAAAGCAAGGCCACAGCCGAATTCACGGGCCATCTTTTTGAAAACTGCATTTGAAATGCCACCATTTCTGAGGTGCAGTTTGATCTGATGAGGCCTGGCCGCGTCACTGATAATTTTTAATGATTTTTTAAAGTGAGTCTCTGCCTGAGGGTCAAGAAAAGTGCCGGGCTCAGAAACCGGAACTATTACATTCTCAACCTTGAAGCGGGCTGCAAGCTCAATTATCGGCAGACAGTCTTCGGCACTCAAAGTTGCGAAGACTTCGTTCCCCTGGACAGCAGAGGGAAGCGCCAGATAGCATGGGCGAAAATGCACGAGATTCTCAGGTCTGACTGATGTTTTGCGCGGTGGTGCAGCAGGTTCTTCTTTTTTTGCGGGCGGCTCGGGGGGCAATGCGTATGTCTGAGATACGTATTCTGGGAGGGTCAAGACAGTCTTGATGCCGAGAGCTTCGGTTTTTTCGAGCATTGCAGTGAACTGACCGGCATAATTTCGCAGCCCGGGATCATTTACCCGGACATCGAGGACGTTCATTTTGCCGCGCCACTTGGCAAGAGTGCCGTTTCTGCTGATTGAAACAGGCGGAGTAAGAGGGTCCTGACCGCCGCCGATTCCCTGTTCGATATAACCAAGAAGAAATTGTGTGTCTGTCTTATTCATAATTGCGTCATACTACCACAAACAATAGCCAGGTGACCAGATTTAGTGCATCAATGGTTCTCTGATTGCAAAATTTTCTGCACTTCACTCTCTGCCACAAATTTTTCTGTTCCACGCACCGCGGTTATTTTTTTCAACTGCTCGATGCCATCTGGGTCCTGGTGCATGCTCAGCAAAGCTTCTTCAATATTTTTTTTCAATGCCGGCTCCATGTCTTCACGCAAAACTATGGGATCATTGGGAATGGGACCTGTTCTGGCAATAACCCTCAGGCCGGACGCATCCTGATTAACCAGATCTGTTGAATAAACGGCGGCAGCATCATAAATGCCATTAAGAACACCAAGAATACTGCTGCGATGACTCTGGGTGAACTCGACCTTCGAGAAAAATTCAAGAGGTTTGATGCCATGGTTTGAAAAATAGATATTAGGAAAAAAGAAGCCTGAACCTGAGTAACGATCTACGTAGGCAAAAACTTTGCCGCGAAGATCGTTAACGGTATTGAATTCACTTTTTTCATTCACTATTATCTGGCTGTCGTAAATTACAGAACCATTCTGTTTTGGCCGACAGATGGCCTGCCAGCGGTTACCGCCCCTGAGCTTTTCAAAAGAAGCATGCGAAAACCAGGCAATATGCACCTTGTTCAATTCGAGCAGGCGTGCGAGGCTTTCGTAATCTGATGCCGTAACCATAAAGACCTTGCGGCCCAGCTTCTTTTGCAGATACTGGCAGACCGGGTCGATTTGCTCTTTCAGCTTTTCGGGCTGAAGAAAAGGTATGACACCGAGATAGACGGGTGAAGACTCGTCAATGAGAGGTATCAGGCGCACTGGTTCGGGGCCACGGGCAAAAAACCAGCCGACCCCGAGAGCAGTCAGCAACAATAAAATGAAGGTCAAAAAATATTTCATGTTTGTGCTTCCAGAATGGATTTTGTAATTTTTTCAAGTCTATGTTTTGCAGAGGCAAGCGTTTCTTTATCAATAAAGACTTCTCTACCTGAAGCAAAGGTTTTGAACTCGGCAAA
>JAQUZA010000476.1 GCA_028691595.1 Candidatus Rifleibacteriota bacterium | reverse complement strand
CAAGGCCAGCCGGTTTGCAAATTTTCTGCTCATGCGAGGTATTCAACCTCCTGTCTGGCAAAGTATTTCTGGGCAAGAGTAATAACCATGATGGCAATAAAAAGAATCAGTGCCATGGCCGAAGATAGCCCGAAGTCAAAGTCGCGAAAGGCTGAAGTATAAACGCGGTAGACGACAACCTGCGTCGAAATACCCGGGCCCCCGTCAGTGAGCATCAATACCTGGGCAAAAACCTGCAGTGCGGCAATGGCACCGGTAATCATCAGAAAGGTCGTGGTGCCGCGCAGCAGAGGAACCGTGATGTGCCACCATTTGGTTAATGGCCCGGCTCCCTCAAGATCTGCTGATTCATAGAGAGAATTCGGAATATTGGCCATGGAGGCCAGGTATATGAGCATCGATCCACCCGGAGACTTTAAAATACCCGACAGAATGACTGACCAGAAGGCAATATCCGGGTCGGTCAGCCAGCCGACCGGTGCCATTCCCAGCCAGCGGAGCGTTGTGTTGCAAAGCCCCACTTCGGTGTTGAATATCCAGCGCCAGACCATGGTAAGAACAACGACAGAAGCAACGCCCGGCAGGTAATATGCGGCCCTGAAGAAGTTTTTGAGTCGCCCTCGCATGCCAAAAATAAGACTGGCAACGACGAGAGCCGTAAAAACGTTGGCCGGAACCACTATAAGGCTGTAAATAAGAGTGTTCTGGCACGCTTTGACAAATTTGGGATCGGCTACGGCCCTGACAAAGTTGTCGATGGTATAGCCCCCGACCTCGCCGATGCGATAATCTCTGAAGGCCAGCAACAGAGCATCAGCAAGAGGGTAAAACAAAAAAAGCCCGGTAATGGTAACTGCTGGAACTATCATTATCAGATGCGCCTGGCGAGATAAAAGGGCAAATACAAGCGCCAGGATAGAAATAACCGCCACTGCACGGGCAAAGAAACTGCTCTGATTTATATCTTCTTTCATCGACCCGCTTTCGACAGATAGAATCCGGTTCGCTCGTTCTCCGACAGCGCGCATCGATTCCTCGGCTGACATTTTTCCGAGTAATGCCTGCTGCAGCGAAGATGCAAATTCTTCATCGATCTGTGGCCATCTGCTGTCAGCAAAGGTTGACTGGCCTTCCTGCAGGATTTTCCAGGCGGCGGTCATGTGATGATCCTCTGCATAGATGTTGCCGGCGCTGGCCCGGGTTGGAAACTGTGTGTAGTGAACGAGGTCGCGCTGATTTTCGCTGCTGGTGAGAAATCTGGCAAGTTGCATCGCCAATTTAACTCTTTGCTGGTCAGGGTTTTTGAATACATAGAAGCCTGATGTTCCTAAAAAAGCGCCATTTTTGCCGGCTGTCCCGGTTGGAAAATGCACCACCTCAAAGTTCATGGGAAATTTTGTTTTGAGGGCATTGATGCCCCATAACCCGAAAGCTCCTGCTGCAAGACGGTGTTCGCGGCCGAAGGCGGTCCAGATATCGTTTGCTGTTCTGCCACCACTGTCTTCGGGAATTATTTTTTGCGCCTTTAATTCGTTTATCCAGCCAACTCCCTTGAGAAATTCATCAGAATCACCATTGAAACGGTTGTCGTCGCCAATCAGCCGCCCGCCAAAGGCGAGAACAAACGGCAGGTTGGCCGTTTCGTCTTTTTGAAAATACAGCCCGAGAGGAAAGTGCCCATGTCGGCCGTTCATGAATTCTTTGATTTTCAGCATTTTGCCGGTGAATTCTTCGGTTGTCCAGCGACCATCTGTGGGAAGTTCGACTCCGGCAGAGGCAAAAATGTCTGAGTTGACATACAACAGCTGACCACCCATGTACCAGGGCCAGCCGAATGTCTGATTTTTGACTTTAAAAGCCTGCAGGGCACCAGGAAAGTAATCATTCCGGTCTTCAGGCACCAGATAATCGTCTATGGGTTCGATCAGATTTTCTCTGATAAAAAGCAGGGGCACTGTTCCGGGGGCTATGTCGGGGTTATTGCCGCTTATGGCGGCAATTTTGAGCTTTTCGTGGCCGCGTTGCCAGGTGAGCTTGGTTAATTCAACCTTTACCCCCGGATGTAATTTTTCGAATTCAGCGATTTTTCTGCTCATCCAGGTAAAGCGGTCGGTTGTCTGCCCTGGCTCCAGCCAACGTGGAAAATCCCATATTCTGAGAGTGATTTCCGCTGTGGCACAGTGTGCAACTAACAGCGCAAAAACTGTAAGCAGCAACAGTGTTCTGCAGCCCGGTCTGTTCTTCCTCTTTCTGTCGAGAACCTCAGATGATAAAAAGCTCATAATTAGACTTTCACCTTGCACAGATAAAATGTTTGGTTTAGAATAACTGCTGTGGAGATTTATGCACAAGCAAAATCATACTGGCCTGCAGAAAATCTCGCCCGTCTTATCCCGCCAGGGAAATCATAAAATATATCTGGAATAACGCATGGACAAAACGATTGAACAACTCATGGAGATGGTGAAGGCTGATCCCAATAACCCCGAGCTGCTCAAGGAACTCGGGAATCTTTATTTCCGTAATGATCAGTATGATGAGGCTATTGAACAGTATCAGGCTGCTTTGCGTGCCAATCCTGAATACTACAAGGCTCTCTACAACCTTGGAAACACCTATTACAAAATGGATCAGCATGAAAAGGCTGTTCACTACTGGCATGAAGCCATAAAAATCAAACCTGATTTTGACCATGCATATTTTAATCTCGGCTACCATCATTTTCAAAAAGGGTTCATGCGTGAAGCTATAAAGGCTCTGGCCGAAGCGGCCAGAATCAACCCTGATGCCGCTGATACCCATCATTATCTTGGGCTTTCTTATCATCAGACCAACCAGTTTGCCGAGGCTATCGAAGAGTTCAAGGCTGCAATAGAACTCGATTCTGAGGAGCCTGATTATCACTATAACCTCGCCAATACCAGTTATGATATGGGCAATTACGAACTCGCTGCTTCAGAGTGGGCTATAACCCTCAAATACCGCCCCAACGATTCAAAGGCCCGCAATAATTATTGTGATGCTCTTCTTCAGCTAGGGCGCTTCGAAGAGGGTCTGGTCGAAATCGAGAAGGTTCTCGAGGCCGAACCGAATTATCCGCCGGCTCTGTGCACCAAGGGTGAACTCCTCGAAAAAACCGGTAAGGCCGAAGAGGCTCTTGCTCTTTTCAACCGTGTCCAGGATCTTATCAAGGGTAACGAAAGCTGGGAGCTCCTCTACAAATACCTTGTAAATAAGCTTGATCGAAGCTGATATGCTTTAACGGTCAACCAAAAAAACACAGGCCACGTTCACTGAGACGTGGCCTGTGTTTTTTTTAGGGTTAAATGGTCAGGCAGTTTT
>JAQUZA010000475.1 GCA_028691595.1 Candidatus Rifleibacteriota bacterium | reverse complement strand
CATCAGAATAGCCACTCCGAACCAGAAACCGGCAGCCAGCAGCGGAAAAAATCTTACGATTTCACCACTTTTATCGACATAGAAGAGGAGCAGACCCGTCATTACCGTGCCGAGGGGCTGAATGATGCCTTCATTGACCGTAATGATTCTCGCTTTTTCGCGGGGTGGCAGAGCGTTATAAAACAGGATGTTAACGGGTTGATAAAGGGCATTTTGCAGACCAACCTGAATAAATTTCAGGCCGGTGCCCGGAATCAGACTGAAAGATGCTGCCGTGCCGGAAAAGCTTGCGAGAACCAGCCCGGGATAAATCAGGTTGGTATTGCTGATTCCAAGTCGCTGAATGAGATTGCCGGTAATAATACCCTGAAATAGAAAAGCAAAAAGGCTGGCAAAGATGGTAAAAAGACCATAAAATCGCGCCAGGTCGTTTTCTGAGGTGAAGTGGCGGCTGAAAATCGAAGCCGACTGAAATTCGGCAAAATAATAAGAAACATTGGCGCAGACAGCAGAAAGAACCAGAAAAAGCACCAGTCTTGAATCTGCAAGGCTGCGAACAAAAACTTTCAATTTTTCGCTGACTTTAACCTTTTTTCGCTCAGGAACCTGAGTAAAAAAACTTTGTATCTGGGGTTTAATAAAACTACCGCTGCCGACCAGAAAGAAGATAAAGGCAAGACCGTGAATGCCAAGCCAGACCCATAGCAGTTTCGGCACCGGGTAACTTGCAGCCAGCCAGTTTAGACTGAGACCAGCGGCAATACGCCCACCGATTACCCCCGTAAAAATTATGGGAAGCAGTCGCTTGGCCTTGAGGGCGTTAAACTGCGTGCCCATCAGAACAGAGAGCACAACAGGCATGACAAACATTAAAAGGTTACAGATAAAATAGAGAACATAACAGCCCGTAGTGGAACTCTGGTCGCTCTCGAGAATGAATTCTACTGCCGCGGCAATGGCAAGGCCCGATATCAACCCTGCCCCCATGGTTAGATGGCGTTTTTCAACCCGGCCATGCATAAGTGTAAGCAGCACGCTGACCGGAATGGCAAAAAGCGAGCAGACCATGAACATTGCCGGCAGATTCTCGACCCCTGCCCTCTTGATAAAAAGTGTATCACTTATGGCATCGCCGAGACCCATCGAAAACCAGCACAAAAAGGTAAAAAACCAGAAAAAACTGGTTTCGCGCCATTCGTTGGCCCGCACGTTAAGAATAGATTCTAATTTATCAAGCACCATTCGCTGGCTGTCTCCCGCCCGTTTTTTCCTCTACCAGAATTTCCAGTCGTATCTTACCCCGATTCGTTGTTCTTTGACAGGTTCTTTAAACTCAATATTTACCACAAATCCTTTGGGAAGTCGGTATTCAAAAATGTATGATTCATCCTGGCCCTGTTCCATGGTGCCCTCATAGGCCATGAAGATGTTTTTGCCGATATATTTGCCAACCCTTATAAAGGCCCGTGATTTGCCGGAAGTTCTGTCGAAGAGCGACGAGAGGAAGAGTTCATCGAGATTTAAAGCGGTCGAGATTGTACTGCCGATGAGAGCAGAAATATATGAATTCTTCAAGCCTTCAAGAATTTCGGTTTCAAAAAGTTCCTTTGAATCGCTGTGCATGGCAGAGTTTAGATCTCGACCAAGGGTCAGAAGGGCCAGCAGATCGCCTTCTTCCATTGGCGGAGTTGAATAAATCTGCGGAGTGAACGATGAAACACGGCCTTGAAGTGTCAAAAAGACCTTGGTGCTCTGAATCTGACCTTCTGATTTAACATATATCTGAGGGTCAAAGCTGTTATCAACCCCGCCAAATTTTATTTCGCCGGTCTCGATGACAAACTGTCTTTGCTTGAAATAAAGCTTGCCTTGAACACAGCTAACCCCACCATCGATGTTAAAATTTTCGAGATCCCCTGAAATTGAGAATTTACCGCGCATTTCAGAATTTAAAAAGGCACTCTTCAGCCAGAAATTTCGCGGCACTTCAACATCAAAATGGTATTTGAGTGTGTTGAAAATAAAATTTATCGGTTTGGGCTTCGAGAGAAGGTCTGAAGTAAGATTGAACCTGCCGCGGGGTACGAACACTTTGCCGTTCAGAACAGGGTTGTAAAGATCACCCTTAATGGCCACCGCAGCGCTGGCATTGTTTATTTCGAGATTCATGAAGCTCAGATCGAGCTTCTGGCCACTGATACTGGCGGTAATTGAACCCATCGAATCACGAAAGTCGACCTGCCCGCTTCCGGAGAGTTTGCCCCGGCCAAGATTGGCTTCAAGACGGTCGATATTGATAACCCGGTTGTCGGTGGAAATCAAAAAATCTACCCGGGTAAGAGGTTTTCGCATGTTGCTGAAGGCAAGTTCTTCGGCGACCAGGTGCATATCGCCGGCAATTTCGGGGCTTATCGGGTTGCCGGCGAGTGTCAGATCAGCTTTTACGGTGCCACTGGCTTCTCTGAAAACCTCGGGCAGGTAGACGGCCAGATCAGTGATGGGGCCCTCAGGAATAAAAAGATGCAGGTTAATGTTTGCAGGCGAAAAAAGCTGGTCGAAATCTACCCGGCCTTTTAGGTTAAATGAGGTGGAATTAAGCTTTACATGAGCTTCGGCAATGTCGATACCCGAGCGATCACCGTCTATTCGAGCCTTGATTTCTGGAACTTTTTTGCCGCCGGCAACAAATTCTTCGATCATAGCTGAAGCCTTCAGCCTTATCTGACCGATCTCACCATACAACCTGGCTTCAGCAGACAGGCTGCCATCATAGTTCCAGTTGGGCAGATCAAAAAGTCGCCCAAGAGCTTTAACCGAAAAGTTGCGGCCGTTGAGCATGAGAGCAGCATTTTTTCCCGGCGAAAAAACACCTTCGATGCCAAGTATTCCCTGGCGGTATTTCAGTTCAAGAGAACGAATTTCGACGACATCGTTCTGATAAATTACCTCAATTGGCCTATTTGAGATAATTACATCACTCTCTTTCTGAATTCGCAGTGATTCAAGATTCAGATTTATTGAATCCGGGGTCATCGAGTCGAGATAGCCCTGCATCTGGCATTTGCCGGTAGCGACAAGGCCGCCGTAATCAAAGGTTTTAAGCCCGTAGAACTCAGAAACAAAAGAAAGATCAACCTGATTCATTTCAAGAGCGGCCGAATACGCCTGGCGGCCATGCCAGGCAAGATCACCGCTGACCTTCAGGCCAAGTTTGTCAAATTCGCCACTTTTGATTTTCAGGCCATCATCATCTACGGCAATTTCGCCCCCAAAATTGCCAGTTCACGGCCGGGGGTTTTCATGTTGCGGGCAAAAACCGTAAAAATGCCCGATCTTTTCTTGCCAT
>JAQUZA010000474.1 GCA_028691595.1 Candidatus Rifleibacteriota bacterium | reverse complement strand
TTCATTAAGCTCACCGGAAATAAGATTCAGCTTTCTGTCCTTTTCACGGATCATGGCCCGGTGAATATTATAAATCGGCCAGAAAAGATAAAAGAGAATCGCCACCCCAAAAAGCCCGAACCACAACGCCAGCAACGAACCAAAGTTCCAGCCCCCAATATGTCTGGCGACTATGCTGCAGACATAAGGAATAACCGCAAACAGCGTTGTCTGAAGAATAAATTTGCCCAGCAGGCGAATGCCTGAGTTCTCTTCCTGGATAATCAGGATGCGAAGGTCAAGATCACCAAACTCGCGAATAAAGAGGGCAAACTTGATAAAATAAACAATCGCAGAAGCGCTCCAGAACAAAAAACAAAATTCATAAATCAGGTAAGCCAGTTCACCACCACCGGTTTTGAAAGGAGTTCCTATCAGATACTTGTCGCCAGTCACAGCTATGGCACAGATCGTCAAGCCAATAGCAGCCGGAAGAGTCGATGAAAAGATGCGTTTGCGTGCTTCAAGATAGTATTCTTCACTGCGCTCCGCAGTCCAGCCGGTTATAACAGGTATTTCGCGGCGAAATCTGTCTAGCAGTCTTTCAAACCAGACAATTCCGGCGGCGGAAAAAAACATCTGCATGGCGTTAAGAAAAAATGATAAAAGGAAGATTCGCTCTTCATCGCCAAAAGTCCAGAAAATGGAAATGGCAAAATACAGCAGCATACTGAGACATAAATAAAAAATCCAATAACTGACAACTGGAAATCTGGCAGCTAGCCTGCTCTGAAAAGAAACTGGAGGCAATTCGGCATGATTACAGCTGACTTGACCGCTCTGAGACTCTTCGCCTGCCTGACCCGCAGATGCCTCGTGGCTGCCTTCTTTGAGCCATTCACGGCAAAATCTGCATTTTAAAGCCCCCTGCGGAACTTCGCTTCGACAAAATCGGCATTTAACAAGGCTTTCTGCCGCAATTTCGCTTGGTGTCATCTGAAAACCTCTAACGCATGATTGTTACATTGAGCGATACAGATTCATCATAACCGAAAACATCCACAAATACTCTACATGAGATTTTTACAGCCAGATCGAGATCCTGTCCGACGTGATGGTTAAAAGACTCTTGAATACCAGATTTTTCTTCAGCATGTGTCTCGTAGGCATCAGCCTGGCCGGGAAATATTGAGAATTCAGCCAGAACTTTTCGGGCTCTTTCAAGCTCACTTTTATCCAGGGCCTGAAAAGGCAGGTCAAAATACAACCCCGAACCCTCATCAAAGGTGAATTGCACGAATTTTTCCTTCTCGGGCTCTTCAATTATTATAAACCAGTCTTCTCCCTTGTTCTGCAGTATCATTTCGATTGCAGTCTTAATTCTTTCTCGCATAAAAAGCCTCCAATCAATAACATTATGCTCTCCGTCTGCAATTCAGCAGGGGAACTCAAATCACAGTCAAAAGGCAACGACCAAGTCCTCAATTTAGCGCTGTCAGAACATAACCTGACAATGAATCGGCCTAACTTTTTGCTTAACAAATATGTCTGGCAGATTTTAAAATTTCACTTGGCAGAGTAACATATTTTTAGTAATATATTGAAGGGAACCTGGCAAACAAAAAAAATAGCCAGACATAGATAATAAGCTTTGCAAAATGGTTCTAAAGAGAGTGCACGCGGGGTAATTTCATGCTTGACACAGAATCTTTACGTGACCTTCTTGCTCACCTTTCGCCTGATGAAAAGCGTGAATGCATAGAGGAGCTTTCCAGACTTGAGATTTCGGCCAAAAATGCTGAAGAGGTGTACAGAATTATTCAGGTCTTTGAATCGGGCCTCGACGTAAATCTGGCCATTCAGATAAGAGCCGTCTGCCGAAAACTTGAAACACAGTTTCCGGGCAAGTTTTCATTCGATTTTTTAACTTCACAGCCGGTAATCGACCATCTGCGCAAACACGGCCCCACCAAGAATTCTTCGTCACCACCAGATCCAATTGCAAAAGACAAACCCGGGCAGAACACCCGTGCCTGCCCATTTTGCGCCGAAATGATCAACGTGTCAGCTCAAAAATGCCGCTTCTGCCAGAGCGTTCTCGAAAACACCCTGTGCGGCAAATGCGGTCGACACAGCTTTAAAACGCTATTCTGCGTCTGGTGCGGTGCCCTTAAAGCCGATTACTCAATGTTTCGACCATCAACTACCCGTAGAGCGTTTGCTTTTTGGCTTGACTACGCTTTTCTGGCGGCCTCCATATCAGCTTTTTTTCACATTTCACCCGAAATCGGCTCTGCATTTATCTTACTCTACGTTGTTATCCAGCTGTTTTTCATGAGTTCCGGCACCACCCTCGGAAAAAGCGCCGTCGGCCTGCGCATTATTCATTCAACAGGTGGCCGGGAAGCGAGATTTTCGCAGATACTGCTCCGCGAAACACTTGGCAAACTGATTTCATTTGCCGCCTTTGGCCTGGGCTTTCTCTGGTTCTTCTTCGACGAAAACGGTCAGACCTGGCATGATCTGCTCGCAAATTCCATTGTTGTCAGCCGTGATGCCTGACCTGCCCGTTTAAACCCGCAAACGCGACAGCAATCTGAGTACAAACCTTTGCGTTGTTCTTAACGAGCTCAATATTGGTTTTTAAACTATCACCAGAGGTAATTTCATTGAGCTTGCCAAGCAAAAACGGCGTAACAGCCTGGCCGGTGATCCCGTTCTTTTCAGCTTCGGCAAGGGCCCGGGCAATACAGGCTTCAATTTTGTCGCGTGGCATTGCAAAACTCTCCGGAACCGGGTTCCCAACCAGAATTCCTCCGGAATACCCCAACTCAAGAGCCTGATAAAATATCTGGGCCGCCTGTTCGGGGTCTTCAACCTTTTGAGGAACTTTTACCCCGCTCGAGCGATAGTAAAATGCGGGCATTTCATCTGTGCGATAACCAAGAACCGGCACCCCAAGAGTTTCCAGATACTCCATCGTCAGCGGAATATCAAGTATCGCTTTTGCGCCGGCACAGACCACCAGCACGGGAGTGTGGACAAACTCCGGAAGATCGGCTGAAATATCAAAGGTTTCTGCAGCGCCCCGATGCACTCCACCAATGCCACCGGTCGCAAAAAATCTTATGCCTGCCAGATGTGCACAGATCATGGTCGCCGAAACGGTTGTTGCAGCATGTTGCTGCATGGCTATTACCCCGGGTAGATCACGGCGCGAGGCCTTACGGATATTCTTTGAAGTACCGAGAAGCTCAAGGGCTTCAGAGTCAAGACCAACCCTGATAATACCATCGATAACCGCAATGGTTGCCGGAACCCCACCATGCTCACGAACCGTTTTTTCTAACAGCCTGGCCGTTTCGATATTCTGA
>JAQUZA010000473.1 GCA_028691595.1 Candidatus Rifleibacteriota bacterium | reverse complement strand
GGCAAAAAATAGACGTCATTTCATTCAACCTGGTCCCAAAAAATCCAATTTTCAGATTTTTCGGGACGTTCAACAGGCCGAAAACTCTAAAACCCAACCCACAAAAAATAGCAACGCTATTTTTCGGTCAAAGTGTTGTGTGTTTTTTTGGGGAGATTGTGTTAAATTGCTTTGTCTTGAGAGTGTGAGAAAGATTCAGGGAGAAAATTATGCGAGTTATGGAGCGGACTCCGGAAATTTTGACCAGGGCAAATGCTGCTTTTGATACCAACCCATTTTTTGAGCCATTGACCGATGCTCAGCGAGATCAGGTTATCAGCAAAGCAGGCACCATAGAATCTTATACCGATGGCGAATATATTCTCAAGATTGGTGATCCTGCTGATTTCCTTTTTGTCATTATTTCGGGCGAAGTTTCGGTTGTGGCCGGCGAAGGCGAAGACCAGATAGAAATCTCCCGCCTCGAGCGCTCACAGATGGTTGGCGAAATGGCGGTCATTCTTAACGAGAAGCGTACTGCGTCATGTATTGCCCGCGGTGAGACCATGATTCTCAAGCTGGCGCGCGAAGTTTTTCGCAAGGTGACCACAGTTGTTCCCGAAGCCGGCATGTCAATGATGCGCATGCTTGCCGAGCGTTTGAAGAAGACCTCTCGACCACCCGCCCATCGAGATTTTCGCGCTGATTCACCTATTCCGGCAGTTGAGATTTTGCGGTTGCTGCCAATCGGCTTTATGCAGCGCCACCGGGTTGCCCCGGTGCGTCGCCACGAAAATAAGCTGCTGATAGGTTATTGTGACCGCATGGATGACAATCTTCTCGCCTCGGTAAATCATCTTCTACCCGCCATGAAACTTGAACCCGTTTCGATCGAGGGTGAGTATTTTCAAAAAATCATGCAGAACTACGCCGGCGAAACTGCAGTCGCAGAAGAGGGCAGCAGTGGTTCTGGCGTGAAGCATATTGACGACCTTTTAAAGCGTCTGGTCGAGGAGGGCGGGTCAGACCTTCACCTGTCTGCGGGTCAGGTGCCCAGGTGGCGCATCGACGGAACCATCAGACCGATCTCAGGCTTTATGAAACTGGGAGCATCAGAAGTTTTTCAGTTGCTCGAGCAGATAATGCGCCCTGATTCGATTGAAGAATTCAAACGAACGGGCGATGAAGATTTTGCCTACGCCATGGACAAACATTCCCGCTTCAGAATCAACCTTTTGCGTGATCACCAGGGGGTAAGCGCAGTTTTTCGCCATATTCCCAATACAATTTTCACTCTCGAAGAGCTTGGAATGCCTGATGTATTGCGGAAGTGGGCCGAATTGCCCAAGGGGCTGGTTCTGGTGACCGGGCCCACCGGCAGTGGCAAAAGCACGACCCTGGCGGCGATGGTCGATCATATCAATAGAACGCGCGAATGTCACATTTTAACAATCGAAGACCCGGTAGAATTCGTTCACCAGAGCCGAAAAGCGCTGGTTAATCAACGAGAAGTCGGTGTACATACTGCCTCTTTTTCGCGGGCCCTTAAAGCTGCCCTGCGCGAAGACCCGGATGTCGTTCTTGTCGGTGAAATGCGTGATCTCGAAACCATCACCATGGCTCTAGAAACAGCAAATACAGGGCATCTGGTGCTTGCAACTCTGCACACCTCTACGGCGATGAGTACCGTCAACCGTATCGTTGACCAGTTTCCGGCTGAATCTCAGGAACAGATCCGTGCCGGCCTGGCCGATAACCTGGTCGGTGTCTGCTGCCAGACCCTGTGTCGAAAGGTCGGTGGTGGCCGTGTTCCAGCTCTCGAAGTTCTGGTAATGGACTTTGGTATGAGCAACATGATTCGCGAAGGCAAGACACACATGCTGTTAACAGGTATGACAACCGGCCAAAATAAGGGCAACCGTCTGCTGAACGATGATCTGGCAAAACTGGTAAGGAGTGGCAAGATAACCAAAGAAGAAGCTCTCAGCAAAGCCGTCGACTCGATCGATCTTGCCAAGCGCCTTGCTTGAAGCGAGTTCTGCTGACGGCACGTTGTCAGTTGCCCGCTAATCTCAATCTTTTCGGGTTCTGGTGTCGAGAGTTTCTCTAACCTTGTCGGCCAGATCATTCATTGAAAATGGTTTTTGAATGAAAAAAACATCCTGATCGAGAACGCCGTGATGGGCAATGACATTGGCAGTGTAGCCTGACATGAACAGGCATTTCAATTCAGGGTAAAGTGCCAGAATTTTTCGGGCCAGTTCACGTCCGTTCATTTCTGGCATTACCACATCAGTCATGAGCAGATGAATTTCACCGGCGTGCTCGCTGGCGAGTTTAATTGCCTTCTCGGGGGTTTCGGCGGTCAGAACTGTGTAGCCAAAATTCTCGAGCATCATGGTTGAAATATTGAGAATTGAAGGCTCGTCTTCAACCAGCAGAATAGTTTCTTTGTTGTCGGTTGCAGGCTTCTCAGTCGCTTGTTTAGCCACGGGCAATGCCTGACCATCGTGAAGTGGCAGATAGATTTTGAAAGTGGTGCCCTGACCGGGTTCGCTGTAGACATTTATGAACCCCTGGTTTTGCTTAACAATCCCATAAACAGTTGCCAGCCCAAGGCCGGTGCCTTTGCCAATTCTTTTGGTGGTAAAAAATGGTTCAAAAAGATGTGGCAGAATATCGGGGTTTATGCCACACCCATTGTCGCTGACACCCAGCATTACGAAGTCACCGGGAGAGAACCCCAGGTGACCGGCGCAATACTCGTCGTTAAATGAAACATTGTGGGTTTCAATGGTAACCTTACCGTTTTTGGCACCAATCGCATCGCGGGCGTTTATAACCAGATTGGCGAGCAGTTGATCGATCTGTGAGGGGTCAACGCAAACAGCACCAAGGTCTGCAGACGGTTTCCAGAGGAGGTCAATGTCTTCGCCAATCAGTCGGCTGAGCATTTTGAGCATTGAATCAATAATATCGTTGAGGTTCATTGCTTTTGGGGCAATTGTCTGCTTGCGGGCAAATGCAAGCAACTGTCTGGTAAGGTCGGCAGAGCGCTGGCCGGCTTTCTGGATTTCTTCGAGGTGTTCGCGCAGCGGCGAGTCGGGTGGCAGGCGTTCAAGAGCAAATTCTGTCTGGCCCAGGATAACATTGAGCATGTTATTGAAATCGTGGGCAACGCCGCCGGCAAGAGTGCCCAGAGATTCTAGTTTCTGGGCTGCGTGCAGCTGTTCTTCGAGGTTCTTCTGCTGCTCAGCAAGTTTTTCGCGTGCCAGTATCTCTTCCTTGAGTCTGGCGTTGGCTATTTCAAGTTCGTTAATGCGTTGCTGTTGTAAGCACCGTCCCCATGGGCACCGATTCCGGATAATACCCTTTTTTTACCAGATCC
>JAQUZA010000472.1 GCA_028691595.1 Candidatus Rifleibacteriota bacterium | reverse complement strand
ACTGCCCTGTGGAATAAGTTTTCGTAAAAATGAAATGTGGATTGTCGACCGCAATCAGGCAAGAATTCTTTGCTTTAATGACCAGGGTGCTTTTCTGGGAAGTTTTGGTTCGACCACTGTCGCCCCTATACTTTCACCTGCCGGTATCAGAGCTGATACAGATGCCCTTTTCATTCTTGAAAGCAACGGTCTGGTTAAAAAATTCAGCCCAATGGGCAGCTTTGATGCAACTTTTCAATCAGGTTGCATTGAATCTACCGGTTTTGATCTTGATCCATGGGGTGGAATCTGGGTGTGCGACCCGGCAAAGTTTCAGGTGCACCGCTTTGCTCGAAATGGCAGTGTCTTAGCGACTTTAAAAGCACCGCCCGCACCAAAACCCTGGCTGCCTACCGCTGTAACCGTCAGAAAAGATGGCAAAATAGCCATTACCGATGCACAGAATAAAATGCTCCATATTTTTGTCCCGGCTCACTGATATGGCCTGCCGACTTTCTGCGCTGTGTCTGATATTCATTCTGAATACGTTTTCCGCAGTTCATGCCGGGCGCGAAATCCCGTTAACGGTTTCGTTGCTTCGAGGGCAGGCTTATCAAAAGGTTGCCGGCGACCGGTTATTTTCAATTTCTGTCGGAAAAATTGATATAACTGAGGGAACAACGATTCTTACCGGCCTGAGCGGTATCGTTTTTCTGCAACCGGAACCGGGTGTGGAGTTTCGTCTGCGCGAAGAATCCGCTTTTGGCATTATCGCGTCAAACTCCTTCGAACTGCGAAAAGGCATCGCCGGTCTGCGGGTTTCCTCTTCACCTGTAGAGCTTTCTACACCTCATCTGCGTCTGACGCTGCAAAACACTCTGGCCGTGATCAAAGTGAACCCGATGCTCACAAGAGTTTGTGTAATCAAAGGCGGGCTTCAGTTCTGGCAGGGCAGAAGCACTGAAAAGCTTTTGCTGCAAACAGGCCACGAAATCGCTGCTGCTCAGGGGCAGGTTTCCAGAGCTTACCAGTTCAGTGATGAATTACGGTATACCTGGTACTGGACAACCCCTGACAGGGAACCCTCACTGCAATAATACCTCAGCGGGAAATCGGGTTAAAAATATAGCGCGCGGTCGAAGACAGCTGATCGTTTTCATATGCATCGGCAATCAGCACCGGCACAAAATTTCCGGTCACATTTACATTCATCGTCAAAACACCGCCCCCCGGGCTTGAAGAAGTTTGCTGATACATCGTGTTTAGAGATTCAGCATAAAAAAGTCGCAGATAATAACTGGCATTACCGGCATTGATGGCAGAATAGGTCACCGAAAGCTGCGAAGGCGATGGCCAGTAAGGAGTCTGCGGGACAGAGGTGAAATCGGGAATTGTGGTCCATTGAATGTCTCTGGTAACTTCAAAACGTTCAGAACCGATGTAATAGACAAATTTATAGGTTCCAGCCAGGGTGGCTTCGACCATTATTTCGCTGGTGTTTGCCTGACTGTTACTCACCAGATTCGAACCGGGCAGGGTGGTGCCTGTTGAATTCTCGATATGACCAGAAACTCCGGCTCTATTTATAACTGCCAGAATTATATTCTTTTTTCCTCCCGATTCCTGGTATTTAAATCCGGCGCAAAACCCCGGCTTTAAATCAACGGCGTTAACACTGTCGCCACTGCCACCACCGCCGCAACCGGTGGCTATAATTATGCACAGGCTGATAAAGGTGGGCAGTAAAATTTTGCAGGTAAGATTTTTCATCTATTTTTCTCCATTTCAGGGTCAGGCATCTTAACATCATGTTAGCAGGCCTGTCGATAGCAGAAAAACAATCTTTTTTCGCATTGGGGAAAAGTAATTAAAACTTTTAAGCCTTGTCGTAGTAAAATATCTGCTGTAAGGTCAAAATTTTATTGCTATAATACCACCCATGGGACTAACAAGCGACGAAATCATTAAGAAGGCCTCCCAATGCCTGAAAAAAGGTTTGAATAAGGTTAATTCGGAGGTTGCCCTAGGTATTGCCTTTTATGAAAATGGCGATATTGATAAGGCTGTACAACATTACCGCCGGGCTGTTGCAATTGATTCCAGTTGTGCCGAGGCACACGCAGGTCTGGGCATAGCTCTTGCGAGGCTGGATAACCGTGCTGAAGCCTGTAATCATCTTGAAAAAGCATTGAAACTCACCCCTGACTGCGGAATTCTTGCAAACTGGCTTGCCGACGCATTTTTCGATCAGGGTCAATTTGATAGAGCCATCGAGCTTTATTCTGAGGCTTTACGACTTGACCCTTGTGATAACAATGCCCAGAATGATATGGCCGATGCATACAGGCTCAAGGGTGATTATGCCACGGCAGTTAAGATGTATGACCGGGCCATCGAAATCGACCCTGGCGATACCAATGCTATGCTGGAAAAGGCCCAGTGTCTCGTTCAGCTGCACAAGCCCGAAGAAGCATTTCTGGTTCTGCAGAAGCTCATCGAAAGATTTCCTACCAGCAGAGACCGTGCTACGGCTATGGTTGTCTATGGTACATTACTGCAGAAAGCCGGCAAAACAGCTGAAGCGGCGAAATGGTTCGAGAATGCACTCGAATTTTTTCCGTTTAATCACCAGGTGTTGTGGCAGGCAGCAAACTCAGCTCATGAAAACGGCGACCGGCAAAGATGCGCTGTATACCTTCAGAAGATTATCGATTTAAACCCCGCCGACGAATCTGCGGCGACGATGCTGCGGAAGGTTCTCAACCAATGAAACCCAGAATCATCAACAAGCGCAGCGGTATGTTGATCGTCATTGTCGGTGGCGTTCTAATTTTTTCGATGATTATTTTTATCTCGCTGGTGAATCGTGTTCGCCATGAGAGTGCTGTTACCAACCGGGTTTCAGTCAACGAGCGTCTTTTTCAAATTGCTTCAGCCGTGGGTCGCCTGGCCGTCAGAAAGCTGCAGAAAGATTTTGAAACCCGCGACCCCGAATATGGCCTCAAAATTATTCAGGCAGCCTTTTCTGATAAAACCGGTGCCCAGGAAAGCGTTGATTACACGAAAGTCATCAAGAACCTTGATGTGGTCAAAGATATTTTGTCACGTTTTAAAGGCGAGTGGGGCGACCGTGGCGAAATAGATTTTAAGGTCACTTATGTCGCTGACCTCGGCAAAAAATTCCCTTTCAAGGCTCCGATGACCGGGCTGGCCAACAGCCCCTATGAGCGCAAAGGCCATATCGAGTTCACAATAACGGTTTCACACATGGATGTAGTTAAGGTCTGCAAGATTCGCAAAGAATTTCTGCTCACCCGACTCCTTGCTCCGCCGTTTTATCGCTTCACCCTGTTTTCACACAAGGGTGCCACCATTGAAAAAGGCCTTGC
>JAQUZA010000471.1 GCA_028691595.1 Candidatus Rifleibacteriota bacterium | reverse complement strand
GGCTGCCGAATCTGAAAACCCCGGTGCCACCTGCATCAGAGGTCTCAGGCGCAATCGAAATATCAAACAGACTTTCAGTTGAACCAGGTATGGGAATTGATTTCTGCCAGTTGATGCCCAGACGCTCTTCTTCATTCTTGTCGATTTCATAGATATGGGCATCGATAGTAACCTGAATCGGTGGCATATCAAGTTTCTCTATCAGTTCTCTGATGCGGTCAAGGTTGTTCTGGGTGTCGGTGATGATCATCATATCTTTGCGGCCGCCGGCCGCAGCACCTTCGCCGGCCGCACCAGCCTGAGATGCCTGACTTGAAGAAAATTCCTGAATCTGTACATTGGCCGAGATCATTTTAATGGGAGCGGCAAGGGTTGACGCATCGGCATAGTTCAGATAATAGACTTCGGTAACAGGTCTCGAGGTAACTTGAACCGTAGATTCTTTAACATCTATCTGCGGCAGCAGGTTCTTGATTTCTGACAATTTGGCAGCGGTATCGGTGATCATTAAAGAATTGGTTCGCTGGTCTATTTCGCAGGCTCCGGTAGTAGGAGTCAGCATTTTGTCGACGATCGGCTTGATATCGCCGGCATTGGTATGCTGAATGGCAAAAATGCGGGTCATGGTCGGAGCCGATGCCTTGGTGAAAATTCTCAGAATATTTCCTTCCCAGGCGAAGGTCAGGTTGAAGCTAGAAAGTAGCGTGTTGAAGGCCTCTTCGATGGTGACATCATTAAAAAGAATCGTTACCTGCCCGTTTATATCCTGAGAGAGCATCAGATTGATGCTTATGAGCTGCGCCAGAGAGCGCAGGGCATCAGAAACATCGGTTTGTCTGAAATCAAGCGAAGAAATTCTGATGTTTTTGTCGCGTGGAAACGTGAGATAGGTGCTTTGCAGACCTATTTCGTGCTGGCCTTCTGGTTCAGAAGCAGCAGGGCTGGCAGAGTTTGCCGGAGGCACAAGGCTGTTTTGCACGTTTCCGGTAACCGGAGACGGCGCGGCAAGCTGATAGCGAGGTTCTGGCGACTGCTCTTTGAGCAGCCTTATTGTTTCGAGCACTTCTGGCGAAAGTTTATTGTTATCTGCGTCCTGGGAGTCCGGAAGCTTCATTCTGGCACCGTTACCCAGGTTAACCCAGCTTTTGCCGGCAGCGTCGCTGCCCCCTGCCCGCAGTGATTGCGTCTGAGGTGCGCGAATTGTCGGGTAGAATGAGTTCCCCGCTGTTGGTGACGAAGGATGACTGATCGCCCCCCGGGTCGTCGCCCGCAGCGGCTGCCACCCGGCGTTATTACCCGCATAAAGCGGCGAGCCAGTAAGCCCGGTGATTATCACCCAGCCAATCCCCGCCAGAAATATGCTGCTTCCTCTTCTATTCATCTGATTTCCTGTTGGCTGCAGTTTCTGGCGGTTCATAACGGTAAAGGAGACAATGTGCATCGAGGCTGACCCAGTTGCCATTTATATCGAGAAAATTCATGGATATCTTTGCTTTGACTGGCGAAATCTGTGATGAAGAAAGTTCAAACAGGTCAACCAATCCTGCAGAGTATGGGCTTACGCCGATGACCAATTCGGCTTCGGCATCGACTTTCATCTCAATCTGCTGATTATTAACGGCCAAAGAAGTTATTTCGTCACCAAACGCGGTATAATAATTGACACCTAGACTCTTGAGAGAGCACGGTACTTTGCTCTGAGACAGAACTGTTATTTCGGTTGTCGGCAGAGAAGCCGTGTCAGTAGCCGTGGGAATGAGCGCATAAGGACTAACAGAGGTAACCATAAGCTCTGTCGCCGGAAAGAAAGTCTTATCAATGCAGCCGTTTGAAAAAAATGCCGCAAATGCAATTAAACAGAACAATAGTGATTTAACCAAGCTGTGCATAATACCTTTATCGGTAAAACAGCGGGGTTTAATGAAGCAGTAATTTACTTTTTATGAAATGAATCGTTAACCGTATAGGTTCCATCCTCTGCGATGCTTATGTTGACACCGGTTTTGGGCAACAGAAAAATGCCGCCATCTGATTCGAGTGAAACATACTCATTTTTTATTTCGGTTATGGTTTTATCCTGAAAAGCTTCACCTTTACGAAAAAGCCTTTTATCGATTACTGCGACCAATTCTCTTGCGGTTTGAATTGTTGCCGAGAATTCTGCATTAAGAAGGGTGACCGATTTTTTTTCAACCGGCTCATCTGTCACTTCCATGGCCATTTTCAGCTGTTCGACAAGCTGAGCATATGGCGATCGCTCAAATGGGTTTCGTGGCATCTGTTTGAGTGCGATAATAATTGGGTCGGTTAATAATGGGTCTGTTGTTTCAATCGTTGAAGAGGCAATAGACACGGTTTCTGATGCAGTCTGATCATTTTCGCCGTCTCCCGATGCCGTCTCTTCACCGCCTTCTGCTGGTATGTCGGCGACTCCCGCAGCATCTGTGCCTGGCTGATCTCCGGGAGTGCCAATCTCACCGGTTTCAGTTGTAGAACTTTCATCTTGCAGTTGTAGGTCACTTAGATTAAGGGCCACTCTTGGTCGATTGGTTTTGGCCGGTTTCGTTTTCGGCCGGTTTTTAAACCAGTTCATCCCCATGGCAACAGATAGCAGAATCAGGCTGAAAAAAAACAATTGCTTACTGTTCATCAGGAGGAGCCACCTGTAGATTTTCTGGAATCAAAAGTGTGGTTGGCGCAAGTTCAACTTCAAAAACACCGCTGGCATTTGGTGTCAGAGGAGGGATAGAAATAAAGGTGATTTTGTCTTCCATCTCAACAAGTCGCATAAAAATTCCCATTTGCACCAGGTCGCCAGTGTAAAAAAACGAGACGGGGAAATTTTCGATGGAAATTTTGCCTACCTGTAGCGGGCTGATTACTTGTGGATTTACGGTCTTGACGTTAATGCCGGCTTTTTGTGCCAATTCTCTCACGCGACGGAGGAATGCCGTCATATCGGCTTTTCTATAACAAAGTTGCTGAGCTTTGCTCCACTTCGACTTCCGTTCTTCAATGTCGAGTTTAATATCTTCCAGATTTTCTATAGCTGATTCAACAGTTTTAATATCCGCTTCTATCCTTTGCTTTTTTTTAATTTCCTTTGTCAGTTCAATAACCTTTGGCGCATAGAGAAATTTGTAGCCGATAAAGGCCAGGGCCAGAACAATAACCAGCGGCTGGGCCGCTTCTTTGGGGTCTGATTTTGCTTTTTTAAGCCAGTCTGAAATGCTAAATTCTTCTGCCATTAGTCAAACACCATCTCGACACTTTCCTCGCTGGAAGGCTCTACTGACTCGCCATCTTCACCAGTTTTGGTTGCAGCCAGTGACTCAGCATTGATTTTGCCATTCAAAACAAACCTTATAA
>JAQUZA010000470.1 GCA_028691595.1 Candidatus Rifleibacteriota bacterium | reverse complement strand
ATCGACCAGAGAAATTTTGGGCGTGGCAGGCAAAATGGTGTAACTTTTTATTGCCTCAGTTTTTTTTGAGGATGAAGGTGACCCAGCTGATGCCGGGGCGGCCCAGGCTGTCGGGTTCGACCGGGCCGGTTTCGGCGGTGAAGCCGTGCTGGCGGCAAAGGCTGACCCAGTTGTCGGCGGGCATGACGTTGAAAACCCGGCCGTGCTGGTCAAGGCCGCCGGCATCGATGTCGCTTCGGCCGGCCGGCACGGAAACCAGACCGCTGCCGCCTGCAACCGTCACTCGCGATGCTTCTGAGAGTATTTGCCCGATTGCGTTTTCATTGAAGTGCATCAGACAGGCGACACTGAAAAAGCCGTCGAAACTCGCATCAGCAAATGGCAACCTGGCCGGCAGCAGCAGATGGTGCAGGCAACCTGCTAGTTCGGGGTGCAGTCTGACTGCTTCTTTAAGAAGGTTTTCGGCACCATCGATGGCAGCTATTCTGAAGCCGGCAGCAATGGCCCTGGCCGCATCACGGCCCGAGCCGCAGCCGATTTCCAGCAGTCGGGCACCTGGCCGGCAGTTCTGTTGCAGTAGCCCATGAAAAGTGTCGAGAGCCGTCGTTTCGTAACGACGACCTAACTCGCTGGCGTTCTGCTCGTAGTAGTCGATGGTCAGATCGGTCACGGGCGTTTTATGCCCACGACAAAATCTGTTTCGCGCCGTCTATATTCGTTTTTACCCGAAAATGCGAGTTCGTAAACATCGATGGCGATCTGCAACTCTTCGTTAGTCGGAATCACAGCCACAGTTACCGGTGAAAAAGCTTCTGAAACTATGCCTTCTTTTGAGCCCATCTCTTTGTTGAGCTTAAAATCCATGAAAATACCAATGTTTTCGAGGCGGCGGCAGATTCTTTCGCGCATTCTCCAGCCGTTCTGGCCAATGCCACCGGTGAATACAAGCGCGTCAACCTTGATCAGGTTGGCGGAATAGGCCCCGATATACTTTCTGACCCGATAGGCGTAACAGTCGATTGCTTCTTTGGCGCGGTGATTGCCTTCATCAGCAGCTTTCTCGAGATCGCGCATGTCATTCGAAACACCCGAAAGACCCAGAAGACCACTCTCTTTATTGAGAACTTTCATCAGTTCTTTCGACGAATAGCCGCGCTCCATGAGAAACCCGATGATCGCAGGGTCAAGATCGCCACATCTTGTGCCCATGATCATGCCTTCGAGCGGGGTGAACCCCATTGAAGTGTCGATTGAGCGACCTTTGGCAATGGCCGTGACCGAACCGCCATTGCCGAGGTGGCATGAAATCACATTGGTGTTGCTTGGGTGCCGCTTGCAAAGATCTGTGACCCTGGCGGCAACGTAACGATGACTTGTACCATGAAAGCCGTAGCGCCGTATTTTGAATTCTTCATAAAACTTGCGCGGCAGGCCATAAAGATAGGCATGCGGCGGCATTGTCTGATGAAAAGCCGTGTCAAAAACAGCTACCTGAGGAAGATCAGGCATCAAAGACCGTGCTACCTGAACCCCGATAAGGTTAGGCGGGTTATGCAGCGGTGCCAGTTCGATGAATTCTTCGATGGCTGCAACTACACTTTCATCTATGATTACTGAAGATGCATACTTGTCTCCGCCGTGAACCACACGGTGACCAATGCCGGCAATCTCTGACACATTATTGATTATGCCCTCATCTTTGTCGGTGATGGCCTTCATAACCAGTTCCATTGCCTCGTGATGGTCTTTGACCTTTTGCTCGATCACCAGCTTTCGCTCGCCGGATTTTTGCTCGAGAACACTTTTTTCTTCGCCGATGCGTTCGACAAGACCTTTGCCGAGGCTCTGTCTATGGGGCATTTTAATCAGATCATATTTAAGCGACGAACTGCCGCAGTTAAGCACCAGAATGATTTTTCCGTTGTCTTCAGAGCCGACCATGTCGCCCTCCTTAATTCATTCCTGTTTCTGTGTTGTAATAACTCTAATTGCTGCGTCGTGTCAAGATAAAACTCTTTTGTAATAAAGAAAAGTTAGAGATTCTAATTGAAAATTGCTGCAATACAGCGAGGTCGTGGTGAAGACCGCCGAATTTGTTGCTGTTAAATTTACGATGCTTTATCATCATTATCACTATTGAGAAAAAATTAAAAGAGAATGGAACTTATGCAGCCAAATATTTCTGATTTCAGGGAAAACGATCGAACCCGACTGGCTGAGGGCCTGGCTTGTGGTCGAGAACTCTGCTTGCGTCTTCAGGGGCAACACCGTGGGCCTGTGAACCCGGTAATTCTTGATAAAGTGTTCAAAGCCTGGGCCGGGCAACCAGCCGGCAGCCGGGCAGCAAACTCAGAACTGGCAAATGGCCTTGGCAGTCTTTTCGGCGAAATTCTCAAGAATGATTTCGGCTTCAGGTGGCAGCTTATCGAAGACGAATACGGTGCCGAACCTGCATTGATAGACGATAATACCGGTAGCGTCGTGTTTCCTGTTAATGCGGTCTGGAAACGAATTGAGCCGGATGTCGACAGTCAGGCATTTTTTCAGCCCATGTATGAAGCGATTGCGGCACACCTCGAAAAAGTTAATACCGGTAACGGCAAAGTCTGAAATGCCCAGAAACTGAGCTGACCGTCAATTCTGCTGCCAGCCTTTAAAGGGTTTCCAGGTGGCAAAATCTTTTGCGGCACCATTTTCAACGATTCTGATGATGCCTCGACCGCTGGTATCATAAGTTCGACCGCATTGACAGCGGCGCAGCGGTTGCTCGCCAGGCTCCGCTTCAGGCAGCGAGTCAATGCTGCATTTTCCGCAGGGGCAGAGCGGGTAAGGTTTTTGCCCGAGAGACAATTCGCGTTCTAGCCAGGCAAGCTTCTCGATTAAAAATACCAGAGCCAGCGGAAACAGCACCATGCCGACGATTCCGGCGATGTTGCTGTATCTGGAACCAACGGCATCACCAGCCCAGGCTGCCGCAAGCAGTATGACCAGGGCGATGATTTCGTATATGCCTGCACCTTTTCTGTTCAACATAGACATGCATTATAGCACATTTACAGAGGGTTAAAGCTAAAATTGTCGAGAGCAGCCTTTAATATCAGCGACTGTTGTGCTAAGATAACCGTTGCGTACGCAACTATTATCTGGATGGTAATTATTTTGGAACAGAAGTTTATGGGGCGCTGGGTGGCGCTGACCTACCGTGCGACCCATGCCTATATGGCCGAGCGCCTGCAAAAGCTTGGGTTGGGGTATGGGCAGTTTCCATTTTTGTGTTATCTGAATCGTTGCGGAGTTTCTTCTCAGGAAGAAATTTCGCGGGCGCTGGTGTTTGATAAGGCAACCACTGCCAGGGCGCTCAAAAAGCTCGA
>JAQUZA010000469.1 GCA_028691595.1 Candidatus Rifleibacteriota bacterium | reverse complement strand
CAGCTTGATTTTATTGCCTTTGTTCGTCGCCTCCCAGCCCAGAAAAAGGCTGTCTTTGCCAGCGAAGAAGAATTCGCCGAATCGCACACCTGGAAGGGCGGCCTTCAGAGCAGGAATACCCGCTGACAACCTTCAGAACAAAGCAATCAGTCATTTTTCTTCATTTTTCGAAGACCATTAATTCATGGCGTGTTTTTACCCGTTTCCCTTTTTCACCGACTTTATCAAACCAGGTGCGCTTCAACAGGGTTTCAACCTGCAATTAACATTTTTAAAAATAATTAGTGGAAGGGGGTTACGGGTTTGGCATTTCATTCTTATAATTCAAAACAATAAGGTTTGAGATCAATAATTAATAAGAAACCAACGGAGGTTATAAGAATGAATAACGTATTAAAAGCCATTTCGGTAGCTATGGTCACTTTCGGACTGTTCGCCGGCTCCGCTGAAGTTTCTCAGGTAATGGCAGCCAAAAAAGACCCCTCATTTCTGACCAAAGTTGCCCGCAAAGTAAAAAGAAATGTTAAGAAAACCGTTAAGAAAACCAAACGTGCGATCGTCAAAACTGGTGCTGCTGCACAGAATGCCGTTGTAGACTCAGCTATCAAAGCAAAGTCAGCTATCACCGGCAAAAAAGCCAAGAAGACCTTCGTGAAGGGTCACTACAAAAAAGGCAATAAAACCCTTACCAACGGCCATCTTCGCAAAGTAAGCAAAGGCAAAAAAGCCTGATCATAAACTGTAAGTATTCTTTTAAAGGGGCTCTCAAATATTGAGAGTCCCTTTTCGTTATTACCAGCACCCACTTCCGAAACTGGCAAAAATTTCAAAGATTAAGGTTTAAATCTCTGGTAGAATCAACCTCATGCTGCATCTTTTTTTAAAACTGAGAACCCCCGGGAATAATTCAAGCGCTCTCATTCAAGCTTCAAGGCCCGGCAAAAGTCGAATGGTTTTAAGGTCACCCGATCATTTTTCTGGCCTGGTAATAGCTCTGGTTCTAGCCTTTGCCGCCCTGTGCATTTCGGCCCCGGCCCAGGATCTCAGTGCTACTATTTTCGGTCAGGGCATGCAGTTCTATTCTAATGGAGACTTTCATCGGGCCAGCGACTGCTTTGACCAGGTGGTGGCAATGAATCAGCAGCATGACCAGGCGCGCTATTACCTCATTTTCAGCCTTTCACAATCAGGAAAAGACAAAAAAGCCCTGCAGCACGCCAGAATTCTTGCACAGCGGTTTCCACAGATGCAGCAATATCAGCTGCTGGTTAAACAGCTCGAGCAAAGACAGTTTTCGCCAACGGTTGCAGTTACCAGAAATGAAAATGGTGAAAAAGGCGACGAGAAAATTGAAAAAGTGAAGGCAGACGAGGTTAAGCCCATCGCCAAACAACCGGCAAAAAGGCAACCAGATGAGCTTGACCAGATTTCTACCTTGATAGATGAAGAAAACTACAGCGCGGCAATGGCAGCACTTGAGAAATTGCTGAAAAAATCGCCTGGTAATGCCAGGGCTTTGCATTATCTGGGTGTTGCGGCTTTTAATCAGGGTCAGTTTTCGTCTGCTGCTCAGCATTTTGAGAAATCAATCTCATCAGGGAATAAAGATTTTGAAGCAAGATTTCTCGCAGGTTCTTGCTATATGAACACCAGAGAATTCACCAAAGCTGAAGAACATTTTAAAAAAGCTCTCGACCTCAAAGACGATATCTTCAGCAAGTTGAACCTGGCCGAAATTCAATTAAAAACTTCAAGATTCAATGAAGCAGAAAAAATTTACAAAGCCATTCAGAAGTCTCACCCGGACGTTATTGAGGCCAAAACTGGTCTGGCCGAAATTCTTTTTGAACAGGGAAATATAGACGCGGCTTCAAAAGCAATAAATGAAGTACTTGGCGAGCGCTCAGACAGTGCCAAAGCCAGATTCATCAAGGCCAGAATTCTTATTGACAGCAAATTGTATTCTGAAGCAGCTGAAGAAGCCAAAATAGCCGTAGATTCGAACCCGGGAAGTGCCGAATTTCGTGCCTGCCTTGCTCTGGCATTAATTAGAAACTTTCAGGTTGCCCAGGGTCTCGAAGAGGCAAGATCGGCTTTGCGGCAGCAGTCTGACAGCATCGATGCCAGACTTGCCCTCGCCGAAGGCCACATCGTCAGTGGCGACGCAAAGTCTGCAAAGGAACAGCTCGATGCCGCGGAAAAAGCGGGGAAGCACCCTGGAACAAGCTTTCTGCTGGCTAACCTGGCTATGAACAAAGACGATCAGAAACTGGCAAAGCAGCATTATTATGAGTACAGGCAACGGTCTAACGGGCAACCAAGGGCTCTTCTCGACTTCGCCAGATTTCATGAAGCTATTGGCAGCTTCGAAGAAGCCGCTTCAGCATACCATGAAATAATCGAAAAGCATGGCCAGACCATTTTTGCTGATGAAGCCAGAACCGCCACAGAAAGACTGGCACATGCTGAACATCACCCAGCAAAGCCCGCTGCCACACGTATACCAATCCCTGGTCTCTTAAATCCATGATTTCAAGAACTTTTTCAATCAAATTCCCGGTTATTCTGCTTGCAATTCTTCTTAGCGGAATTTACCAGCTTTCTGCCTGTGACAGTTCCATGCTCGAAATACTCACCGGCAACAGTGCCCAGCAGGACCTGACAATCAGGATGCTTGCCATTACCCAAAAAATGCAACAGACTGGCTCTTTTCTCAATGCTTTTAACAAAGCGGCGGCGGACAAACTTCACCGTGAAATCATGGAAAACTGGCTGTCCATAACTTCCATGATTCCATCGCTGCCGACTGATAATTCTCAGGTAAAAGAATGTTCTGAACTGATGATGCGAATATCACGCGACCTCGGCAAAATTCGTCGCCTTCTCGAGGAAAACGATGCCGCAACCATTCACGAAGAGATTGAAGCCTGTATTACCCGTATCTCGTTGGTAAGCGCAATATTCAGCAATCACCAGAGAATGCGCAGCTTTCTTGAAATTGAACTGGCAATTTTTCAGCTGCGACCAGTTATGAGCGATATTGATAACCTTAAGATGCTGCTACAAAGCTCTAATTTACCAGCCATGCTCGCCAATTTTGCCACCGGGCCCGCAAGTTCTTCGGTTCTGCTGATAAACAATGTCATTGATTGTCTCAACTCTTTTTTACAGGCCGTTGAAATAGCCTCACCAAGCTCTTCTATCTCTATTACAAAGGCGATGCCGGCACTATTGAACTCTTTCATTTCTCAAACAGCACTTGCTCAATACCGGTTTTTTCAGAAATCAGTAAAAATCTTTTTCGTTGCTGCCAAACTTGTCTGGTTGTTAAGATTAGAGTGAGAAGATACCGGAGGTACATGTCATTGCTGA
>JAQUZA010000468.1 GCA_028691595.1 Candidatus Rifleibacteriota bacterium | reverse complement strand
AGCCCGATCGAGAGTGTCAGGCGGCCAATCAGCCAGCTGACCGGGCTTGCATGCGCCAGCTCGACCCCTGAAAGGTTTATGTTTACCGGCAACAACAGCCAGCTGCCAATCATCAACATCAGGTGCAGCATTGACTGCCGTGCGCAGCCGAGCAGCCTGATGCTCTTCTCGGCATAAAGATAACCCGCAAGCAGCGCCGTCTGAAAAAAGAGCATGCAGGCTGTCCAGACGGCTGGTGCGCCGCCGAGTGCCGGCAACAAGATCTTGCCGACCATCGGCTGAATTAGAAACAGCATGAATGACCCGGCAGATATAGTCAGTGAGAACAACGCCCTGGTCATGGTTCCAGGAATACTTTATGCGAGTTCAGCATGAAACAAAGAACCTTTCGCTGAGGGCATGGCTTTGATTTCTTGGTTAGAATTCAGATGCGTGGCGAAAAAGTATAGGTTTAACCCCTGGTCACAGTCAAGAAAGCGTTTCGCCAGCCAATGCAAACTCCAGATTTATGCAGGCTTGATCTGAACCGGATGGTGTTATTGGCAAGTTCATATTCGCTGGGTAGATTGAGTTGAAAAAACGGTTTAATGCCAGAAAAAAAGCAGACTGATTCATAGTTTTATGGAACAGTCTGCTCGCACAATTTGTCGCAATTTGAAGTGCTCAGGAAAAATACTGTTTCTGTTTGTTCTCTGGCTGCTGATTGTTAATTTTACTGGAATTTGAGTTCCATTCCGAGAGTTACCAGGCGGCCTGGTTCGTAATTGATCGGCCCGCTTGAATTAAGATAGACGGTTCCATCTTTATTAAAGGCAGCCTTCCCGTCCTGCTGGCTTAGTTGAACGTCATCCTGGTCGGTCAGATTTTCAATAGCCAGGTAGATTGCCAGATCCTTTGTGGCCTGCTGCCTGATGCTGAGATCGAACATGGTCGAGGCATCGACTTTGGGAAAGGCGGTGCCGATCGCTTCAGTTTCACCCTGGTGCGACATGGTCAGCATGGCACTGAGTTTGTTCTGGTGATAAGTAGTGCCGGCCACGGCGCGGTATTGGGGTTTGTCTCTAAGTCTGACGTTGTCAGATTTGTTTTCGGCCTTTGCAAAGTCGGTGTAACCAGCCCAGACATCAAATTTGTCACTGATTTTCCCGTTAACAGAGAATTCTAACCCGGATACTTCAGCCTTTTTGATATTCTTGTATTTGCCGGAAATGATGTCAGCGTCGATGTAGTCTTCGATTTCGGAAGAAAACCATGCTAAGGAGGCCTGCCACTTGTCTGTGAATTTGTGATTCAGCCTGAATTCAAGATTGTCAGCATCTTCGGCACTTAGATCAGGATTTCCTTTAGTTTTTCCAGAGCCCCGATACATTTCGCTCATATTCGGATTTCTGATAATCTTGCTCAGGCCGAATCCCGCACCGGTTTTATCGTTAATGGCATAATTGCTGTTGAGGGCCCAGGAAAATTTTGCGTCACCTTCATAATTGGTGTCTGAACGACCAATGATGTTCAAATCTAGCTCTTCAGTGGCCTTAATGGCATCGCTGATAAAATACCCGGTTGTGTCGACTTTTTTGCTTCCCGCAGTTAAAAAGGTGTGACCAATGTCTTCAATCTCCTGTTTGATAGCCCCGACCGAAACGAAATTTTTGTGGTTGGCTTCAATGTTGTAGAGAACTTCCATTGTGTTCATTTTTACGCGAACATCGCCTTTTGCATCCAGTGTGCCAATTTCAAGGTTTTTATCTGTGGGATACTTCCAGGTCGATGAAAAATCCTGGTATTTGGCATAGCGCATTGTCAGGTTGCCGTTTTCGCCAAAGTCCTTTTCGACTGCATAGTCATACAATGACATGTTCCATGGATCGAATCTTTCAAAATATGATGGGCATGAAATTGAACCATGGCTTTCCAGAACCGTGGCTTTGAGAGTCCAGTCATTTTCAAGTTCGAGTTTGCCGCGATAGAGGAAGGAGCGGTTGTCACTTCTGTTATCGACAGTGCCAAGGTTGATAGAAGCTTTATCGGCGGCTTTGTTAGCGGCATCGTTGAAGTTGCTGAAATCTTTGAAGCGTCGTTTGCCGTAGTATTCATCCATAAAAAAGCCGAATAAATGCTCGTTGTTTTCTGAAACATGGCCGTAGATATACTCTTGATGGCGCTTGCCGTCGCCACCAACTTCCTGGGTAATGGTGAAATCTTCAAGGTCTCTGGCGGTCGGTAAGACGAAGTTGACCGCGCCGGCAACGCTGTTTGAACCAAACACGAGACCAGTTCCACTTGGAACGGCCGTGATTTTCTGCATTCTACTTAGTGGAAACCCGGAAAGCGGCGATGTTCCGTTCCAACCGGTATTTACGGGGCAGCCATCAACGGTTACCGCAGTGTATCTGTTGTCGAAACCCCGCATGGTCGGGGTGACCGTTGCGCCACGCAGCCCGCCGCCCAGGATCACAGAAGAATTGAAGGCATGCAGCAGTTTTATCGGGTTTTTCTGTGATTTCAGCTCGATGGTTTTCGCATCAATTTCATCCTGGGGCCGTGAAATAAGACCCTGAAAGGTAGCTCGTTCGGCATCGATTGATAGGTCAGGCAATTTGTAGGTCTGCGATACTGCCACTTCTGGCTGTGAGGAGGCGTATGTTTCTACGGTCTCAGCACTGGCGAAAGCTGCCGAAAAAAAGAAGACGGCAATAAATACACAACCGGAAAACTTAGTAAATTTTCGCATTTCTCAGACTCCCGATAATACTTAATGTGATTATTGAAGATTAAAGTAGACTTGTTGAAGGGAAAATTAGCACATACGTGCTACTTAGGCAATAATAAATTTTAAATAAATTTATAGAGTAGTGTTAGGTGGTGTTTAGCAGCCGTCAGTTGTTGTCAGAGAGCTAATTCTCGGTGCTTAACAGTTTCGATCTCGCTCTCAGCAAAGAAGCCGCCTTGTGGGCGGCTTCTTTGCTGAGAGCAGTAACAGGTGGAAGTTTGTCAGTCGACAACCTTTAGATGCAATTCTTTGAGCTGTTTTTCGGTCGCTTCGTTAGGGGCCTGCATCAGCAGATCCTGGGCGTTCTGATTCATCGGGAAAGCTATAACTTCACGGATATTGGGTTCATTGGCGAGCAGCATAACGATGCGGTCAACACCGGGTGCAATGCCGCCGTGCGGTGGTGCGCCGAACTTGAAGGCCTTGATCATGCCGCCGAACTTTGCATCGACGACGCTGTTGTCGTAACCGGCAATTTCGAAGGCTTTATACATGATTTCTGGCAGATGGTTTCTGATGGCACCTGAACTCAATTCGATGCCGTTACAGACGATGTCATATTGAAAGGCTTTGATAGTAAGCGGGTCTTTGGTCAACAACGCTT
>JAQUZA010000467.1 GCA_028691595.1 Candidatus Rifleibacteriota bacterium | reverse complement strand
TCCCGGAGACTATGATTTAATTGAAGTTGGCGATGAGCTTAAAATTGATGTTTCGAGCCTGAATGGCGAACTGGTTCTCGAGAATGTTACAAAGGGCAAAAAAATGCCGATAGTTCATACTCTCAGCGACGAAGATATGGTCATTCTCAAAGCCGGGGGCCGACTGTCATTTGCTAAAGCCCAGGCGCGAAGCTGAATATAGCTTTCACTGAACCCCTGAAAGGCAGCCGCAATGCGGCTGCCTTTTTAACAATAAGAAAACAAGGAGAATCAAAATGTTTTATCTCGGGCCTGATGGCTGGAATTACTATTCTTCGGATAAAAAGACCTGGGTAAATACCGGCATAAAATCCTTCGGGCAACACTTTCTGCAGGTGGCTTCAACAGACGCTGACCGCAATTCGGGTCAAGAGGAATTAAAATGGCCGGCAGATGCCTTGCCGCCATTTTCCGGCACAAAAATTCTTTGCGTTGGGCGAAACTATCGCAAACATGCCGCTGAACTTGGCAATGATGTGCCGACACGACCTCTGTGGTTCAGCAAACCCCCCAGTTCAATCATCGGTGAGGGTGGAACGGTTGTTTTGCCTTCAGATGCAGGCCGGATCGATTATGAAGGGGAACTGGCTCTGATTATAAGCAATAGGGCCTGCAAAGTCTCTCCGGGTGAAGCCTGTGATTGTATCGGTGGCGTTACGGCCTGCCTTGACATGACCGCCAGAGAATTGCAGAAAAGCGATGGGCAATGGACCCGCGCCAAGGGTTTCGATACATTTTTACCTCTCGCGTCTCTTGTTGCACCCTTTTCGCAAGAATGGGCCGCGGGCGGCATTGAAGTAAAAAAGAACGGGCAGATTGTCCAGAAAAGCGATTTTTCAGCCATGGTTTTTGGCTTTGCGGAGTTGATTGCTGATATTTCGGCCTGCATGACCCTTGAACCCGGTGATCTGATTTTAACCGGGACTCCCGAAGGCATCGGCCCGGTAATTGACGGAGACCGGCTTGAAGTCATAATTAATGGTCCTGCTACTCTTAATCTCAGGGTTTCATGTGCTGGCAATTGACATGAAAGGGCCCGCATGAGTATAGTAACTGCCTGATAAACTCTGGAGGCAAAGATGATTAAAAAGCTAATAAAAGTATTTCTGGTTGCGGGGGCACTGACTTCGACTTTTCCCTTGATGGCCGCTGCAAGAGAGGGAGTTGTCAGAGGAAGCTACATCAACCTTCGTCAGGAAGCAAAATTTAACTCGCCGATTATTGGCAAAAAAATGCGTGGCGACAGCTATAAAATTCTTTTCGAAGAAAAAAACTGGTTGAAGGTCTCTTTTGCCGACGGAACAGAAGGCTGGCTTTACAAGACTCTTATCGAGCAAACTGGTGAGCCGCCGGCCAAACCGGCCAAAGAACCCGAAGCCGGCAAAGCAGAAGTCACCCCTGAGAAAAAGGAAGACGACAAAAAAGCTGCTCCAGTAAAGGCGAAAAGCGAGATAAAAATAGAAACAAAAAAAACGGTAGTTGCAAAACCCGTAGCTCCAAAGGTCAAACCTGCCGAAGTCGTAGAAGTTTCAGGCACGGCCGAAGAGCTCTATAACGAAGCGATTCAACTCTATGAAAAGAAAAAATTCGCCGAGGCACTCGAAAAGAATCAACTGGCGATTCAAAAGGCTCCACAGAATGCCGAGATAATGAATAACATCGGCAATTGCCAGTTTAAGCTGGGCCGCATTGAAGAAGCTCTTGAATCATGGAAAAATGCCATGAAAATTGCCCCCAGATCTGGTAAGATCTGCAACAATCTTGGTATTGCCTATTATCAGCTTGATAAAAATAAAGATGCAATCGAGTATTACAAAAAGGCTATTCTTTTCGAGCCTGAATTTCCTGATCCATACTACAACCTTGCTTCAGTCTACGGGTTTACAGGCAACTTTGCCGATGCAATCGTAAATTACCGTAAGTTTCTTGAATTTTCGCCGGATGCCACCATGAAAAAGCTCGCAGAAGAGCGTATTGCCTACTGCGAGCGTCATATCGACAAGCCTGCCGGAAAATAACTTAAAAACTTCTATCGACCCTGTAGAGCGAGCCTGACCTGGTTTTGACCAGCAGGCTGTTTTCGAGTAACTCGAGCGAGTCTTCAAGCAGTTCGCCATTAACGTGAATGCGCCATTTTTCGTGCTTACTGCCGGTGTGAAGGCAATAGATCCAGCCATCCTGGGTTCCGATATACAAAATTTTATCAACTACCAGCGGTCGGGTTACGAAAATACGGTTTTCACTCTTATAAATGCGACTAACCTTGCGTTCCTGGGTGTCGACAAAAAGAACTTCGTCACGATGAGCAACGACACCATGGGCAAGATTTTGCACCACTGGTAACAGTTCACTTCTGCGGGGCAGGGTATTGGTTTTAAAAACAGTTACGCCACCATCCAGCTCGATCTGATAGAAGATGCCTTCATCGGTAAGGAAACATGCCTCGAGATCTTTGCACCAAGGCGCGGCCGATGCAGAGAAAGCCGGGTTGGCAGCTGTATAAATCTTTCTTCCATCGCTCAACCCAAGGGTAATCAGTTCGCCTGATCTGAAAGAAGCCACAACTCTTTCGTTGCCGTTGGGAGAAAGGTAAGCACGTTGTGATTTGCCGCTAATTTTTGGAGTACCATGCTGATACTGCCATAATGGTTCCCCGGTAGAGAGACTCAAACACTTAACCAGTCCATTGTGGCAACTGAAAACAAGTCTGTCACCAGCTTCAAGAAAGTGTCCTTCCTCAAGATACATTTCGGGAAATGCCCTGTTTACCTTGATTTGCAAATCAATTTGCTTAAACCATAGCTGGGCACCATCGGCAAGGTTATAGACACCGGCAAAACCAAAATCGTAAAAAACAAGCATTTTCTGGCCGTTTTCGAGCAATCTGGTAGTAACCGGTATGTCTGTGAAAAGATCTTTCTTTTCCTCTGAAAGTTCAAGGCCTGTAAATGAAGCCGGGTATGAGGTTTTCCAGGTGCTCGCAGTCAACTCACGATTAAAACCATACAAACCATCTACACCTGCAAATACCGGGCTTTCACCGGTCATAATACCTTTATGAACAACGGCTGGTTTGAATTTTCTGCTTTCAAGCCGGTTAGCATTTTTGGCATCAATTGATACGAGGTTATCACCTTCAACTGACCATATTTTGTCTTTGCTGGCAATGAGATTGCCCGGAACCCGGGTAATGAATTTTTCAACCGGATTGTATTTTACCTGGCGGCTCCAGACCACTTTTTCACCAGTCTGAGAGGATGTGGATGCATAAGAGTAAAAGCCGATTTGAACCCCGGCCAGAAGCGCAACCGCGCCGATAAAGCCATACGCACGCCCATCGCCCCATTCTTTG
>JAQUZA010000466.1 GCA_028691595.1 Candidatus Rifleibacteriota bacterium | reverse complement strand
CAATTGCCGGCTGTATTACAGACAAGCTGCAGGCAATACTTGATTTTATGCGGCGGCCAGGCAGCTTTAAAATATTGGCCGGCCTGGCAAACTGGCTCGATGCGCAGGCGAACAGCCTTAAATTGCTGGGAGCCAGACGATCTTCCAGCAGACTGCAGAAGAAGGCAAGCAATCTGAGGCTTTATTCAGACTCAAACCTGGATGAATTTTCTGACACAATGAGGTCCTACGTCGGTTGTAATCTTGGCTTTTTTGCCCTGCTGGGGCTTCTCGAACAACCTGCCGACAACCGTCTTCGTGGCATTATCGGTTCAATTGCCCCACGGGCCTTTGAGCCAATAAGCGATGAGGGCAACAGTATGTACAGTTTCATTGTCGGGGCTTGCACCGGGCGCGGCTACGATGACCCTTTGATGGCTGCGGCCCGAAAAACTCTGCTGCTCTACCCCGAGAACTGTACCAATCGGCAATTTGATCACCGCGGGCAGTTGAAGCCATCGCCCTGGCCTGACCGATTTGGTCGGCACGGGCGGCAAAGCATCGAGGTTATTCCGATAGATCAGCGGGCCCCACATATTTTCATCTGGCAGGAACCACCGCGCATGCTGAAAACCGGTGCCAATGACCAGACCCGCATCGCACCCGTCGGCTATTTACTGGCATACTGGTTTGGCCGCTTCCATGGCCTGGTGGCCGACTCAGATTGAGGGCGGCAACAGCGCGACCCGGATTGCAATTTTGCGGGGCAGAGATTATATTGAAGATATAGGCTGAATCAGGGGGGTTGTTGAGAGCAATATGTACGCTTTTTTTAAACCGGTGCTGCTTATTTTTGTGATTGTTTCGCTGTTTTTCTTCATTCTTATCAAAAGCAAAACCGTAGAGACGACCACTGAGTTAGTCACTGCCCCCAGCGGCATGCCGGTGCAGACCACCAGTTACACCTGGCACTGGGACCGCTTTGGCAACTATATTACCAGCACCCCTGAACGCATTAAGAAATACTTCAATGGTTCTAACTGATTTGCTCATAAATTTAGAGTTCTCGAAAACATTTTGACAAAAACGATCATTTATCGGCCTTAATTCCCGGCAGACCCAAAGCCCGAACTGGAGCAACCAATTTTTCATGACTGACGATCAAAATGATCAAAAAAGCGAGATTACGCCTGAACTGACCGATAAACTGCAACAGATAAAAGATCGCTGCCTGCCGCCTGCCGGCATTTCATGGCGGGCTTACTACCTGCTTCTTCTCTTCTGCTCATTCATTGTATATGTTTCTTACCGAATGATACATGATGCCGCCGACTGGGATTCAATGCGCTTTGCTCACGGGTTATTGCCCATCGATGTTCTGATGATGCGCAATGCCATGGTTCCATGGCTCATTCCGGCTGTCATCATTTTTCTTTTTGTGCTGGCCCATAAATTCAAGTCATTGCGTTCGCCGGTTTTTCTTGCCTGGTTCACTCTGGTCATATTCGGGCTGGTGGCAGCTTATTCCTGGGTATCGGGTTTATTCGCGTTTCATCTTTTAAACCGACTGGCACCATAAAGCAGTCACTGATAGCGATTTTTCGGCCATGTATGCCAGCACAGCTGCAAGTGAAATTTTTCACCGACAACTGGTTGCAAATTTGCTACGACAGTTTTAATGAGTCTGACAAGTTAGTTTGTCATAGCACCAGTTATTGGCACGCTTGGCAGACAAATATACTCTGATTAAAGTCTGGTAAACAATTCTTCGGGTAGCGAAAACCGCTCGGCCAGCAGCGCAGCATGGCGACTGTTCAGTCGTCTTTTTCCTGACAGGATTTCAGATACCACGCCCTGACTACCGATCTCGGCCAGATCGTTTTGCTTGAGACCGTGCTCTAGCATTAGATTGCGTAGCAGTTCGACCCCGGAAACAGTTGATATCTGGTGGTGAGAGCGATCGTAGTCTTCTACAAGCACTTCAAAAATTTCGAGCAGGCTCGCCAGCGGGTGGTTTGAATCGTCGTTAACCAGGTCGGCGAGGTATTCCATGACTTTAACGGCTCGATCATACTGTTTGCGAGAGTTAATGCGCGCCAGAGGCAACTTGCTGGCAAGCTTGGACCAGGCCGATTTAAGATCGCTGCTTAACGCAACCGGCTTTGCAATACTACTCATTTTTCCACGCTCCCTTGTCATATTCTGAATGGGTCAGAACAAAACGAACATATACCTTGCCACGATTAAAATGAATGCCACAGATTATTCGATAATTATTACCGGCAACATTAAAAATGTAGCGATCATTTCCGGATTTCAGCCGAACCCGGTCAACCGATGGAAATACCGCCCGCAAATCGTTAAAATCTTTATAAACTCGCGATTCCAGACAGGCAAACCAGGTTTGCATCGAACCAAGACTCTCGGGATGGCGATCTACAAAGTCGCGAATTTTCGCCCAGCTGATTATGTGCATTAATTCCCTCTGCTTTTAGTATATCTCATTTTTGAGATATTGTCGAATAGTTTATCAACCAGCCAGATTAAAAACCCCTCCCCACGAGGCGAAGAAGGGCTCGAGCAGGAATTTAAAATCAGTTTTACCTGACTGCGATGTAAATTGGAGCCGGCATGGTGAATTTAACACCGGCAGCACCAACAGCATTAGTTGAAGTAAGCTTGAAACAGTAAGTCTTACCTGATTCGAGTTGGTAATTTATGTCAGTACTGCTGGGGGTAAAAGTTATCGTAGCAATAGTTTTTGCTTCGTTCCAGGCAACGGCAATATAAGGCTCACCTGTAAACACCAGACTTCTATTGTCAGACAAATTGTCCATCTGCAAGGTAAAAATAGGAACAGAAACATTTGTGTATGCCTGATTCATGGTTGCGGTGAAGACATATGAACTTGCTGCCATTAGTAGGAATGGAGCGCCTGACGTGGTGTTAGCAACAGGAGATGAACCGAAAGTAACTGAGCTTAACACGTAAGGCGAAGCAATAGTTGCTGTGCTGTCGATTTTCTTAACTTCAGTCAGAACATCTATTTCGACGGTAGGGCTTACAGTAACAGGAGTAGTGGTGCTTACGCCAGCAGGAGCAACTGGAGTTGCAGTTGTGCTTGAAGTGATGGTTGAAGGAACAACTATGGTTTCAGATACAACGATAACCGGAATAGCGCCAGGAATGTTGGATGGAACGATCAAAATTTCAGCAGGAATGGCTGCGCCTTTAACAACGTCGATTGTTTCTGGCCAAACTAGACCACAAAATTCAACTTCTACACCTGCAGGTTTGTTGATGTGCTTTTTATAAGCCAGTCTGATTTTGGTGCCACTAACAGTGATATTCATGAACAAATCAGAATAGTTTAAACTGATTGATGTTGCGGCCCTTAGATTGCCGGCAAACGAACCGGCC
>JAQUZA010000465.1 GCA_028691595.1 Candidatus Rifleibacteriota bacterium | reverse complement strand
CTCGAGCCGTTTCAGCCAAGGGTTGCCGCATTAAGTGAAAACATCCCCTATTATGCCGCAACTCCTCATCAAGTAAAGCTTCTGACCGGCACGGCCACCATTGAAGAACATAAAACCGGAACTACGGATGCGGAAATCACACTTCTCGCTGACACAGAATCTGAGTTGATTATAAACACCCACAATGACGGACTATGGCATGTTTTACTTAATGGTGCGGTCATTCAACCAGAAACAGTCTCTAACAGCGGTCTGATGAAAATTGCCTTAAACAAAGGCCGGCAAAAGATCATTATTGAGCGGCAGGCCCCCCCGGGCAGAAATACCGGGTGGCTGATCGCTATTTTGACATTTGCCACCCTGATGGCCGTTTGTCCTGGCAAAGTCGAAAACACCCTAACTTCAGCAGCATAACATTAGCCAATCTTACGCCAGTGGCCTGTCAACATCGAAGATGCAAATCAACGGCCTCGATGTCATACCCGCGCTTGTCCCCGAAAGGGGGGAAGCGGGAATGACGATTTTCAGGAGCCTCAATCTGCGCAATCATATGTGACAGAGGACCAGTTGCGTCTGTCTCAGTCTTGCCCTCAGAGCAAAGATATTTCAGAAAACAAGACCAGAATCATTACAGATACTTGCTTAACTCTTTAATTGGATGAATCTTCAGCCGGCCTTTGGTGGAGAAGCCAGCAAAAGCCCGGTCAGGAAACTTTTGCGTCTTTCTGCAAGGACAGATGCATGCTCTCCATTTGCAAAAGCCGAAATTTCTATTTCTTTGCCGTCTTTCATCAGCGCAATCAGCGAAAAGTCCTGTGATTGAAGCAGTTCATTGGTCACCTGCTTCTTTTTAAAAAAGCTGGTGATCAAGCTTAAAATGGTATCTGCCGTAACATTCGCAGTGCGACTCTTGATTTTGAATTCTTTGATATTGCCAAGGTCAACCACAGCATTTTCTTCGATAATTTTGTTTTGAATTCTTGTCATACGTAAAAGCTTACGTTTTTTAAGATCGATAACGCTGTAATGCTGAAAAAGATTTCTCAGACCAAGGCCAGACCCCAGAAAGAAGGCCCCAAGAACTGACATTATTACCGCGGTTGAAGTTTCCATTGATGGGGCGGCAGAACCTCTTCTTGAGCCAAGCCCGGTGACACTTGCCACTACCATAAAGAGCATTACTGCCCCGATGACTATGCCAAAACCGAAAATTGAGTGAATTAAAGTGCGTGATGGCACCAGAATTCTTGCCTGGCCGTCCTTCGCCAGCTCCATTTCGGGAAAATTCGCATCAGAAAATGCAGAAGTTTGAGCTGCTGCAGCATGCCCGGCGTGCGAGGGTTGCTTCGAGGGCGAAGCTGCAGCGGGTTGCTTTGTTTCTGAAGCTTGCTGCCGGGGTTGTCCTTCACCAGATTCAAGAGGTGTTCGATCAAAGGGACAGAGTTTTACACCATCAGGAAAGTTCTTGCCACATTTTGAACAGACTTTCATTTGCTCTTCCAAAGCTCCTGGCTACCAGATATGAAATAGGAATCTCACACATGAACTCATTGTGCAACAAATTATTCAGCTGCTTGTTTTAAGATAATCAATGACAGTGCTCTTAAAGCTGATAAAATCACTGGTTTTCTTCGATTTTTGGCGATTCTGGCTTTTTAATAGCGGCTTCAATCGCTCCAACCATTTCAGCCGACTGCGGCTCTATTTTAGAACCAAAATGGGCAACTACTTTTCCTGACCGGTCAATCAGAAACTTGTTGAAATTCCATGAAACCTTGCCAACCTTAGCCTGATGCAGCATTTGGTCGGTAAGAAACCGGTATAACGGATGTATTCCTCTGCCAGTGACACTGATCTTGTTAAACATCGGAAAGGTAACCTTATACTTGAGTGAGCAGAATGATTTGATTTCGTCATTAGAACCGGGTTCCTGCCAGAGAAAATCATTAGCCGGAAAGCCAAGAATCTCCAGACCCTGGTCTTGATAACTCTCATAGAGTTTTTGCAACCCGGCATATTGGCCGGTAAAACCACACTTACTGGCAACATTGACGATCAAAAGAACCTTGCCGCGCCACTGACTTAACAAAACCGGTTTCCCATCAATATCAAGAAGTGAAAAATCATAGATCGAAGAGGGAAGAGGAGGGCTACCTGCTCTGACAACCGGGCGCTGATGACGTATCCAATGCACAGCACCAATAACCACGAGAACCATCGCAACAAAGCGAAAACCTGATAACCATGAAAAAGAACGTTGAGCCATAAGGAATCTCCATATAATGTAATTAGCCAGACAAAAAGACCGGCGCGGTGTTCGAAAAACACATTAATTGCTAACCGAAAAATGAAAACTAATAAGGCTGACAGACCGCACTATCCCTCTGTCACGCTTGAATTGCATAGTTTCCCGTCATTCCCGCGCAAGCGGGAATCTCATCAATACCGGCTTAGATTACCGCCTGCGCGGGTCTGTCAATTTATTCTTTTAGAGATGCAATTCAATTATTATTAGATGCTGTTCACCGGTTCGGCGGCGCAGCTAACGGCCGGGGCACTTTTTAGCCAGCAAGACCTGGTAAAACAATAGATAACTTCCCGGCATCTTTCTCTATTAACTCTGCGCCTACTATAAAAGTAGTTCTCAGAATTTTCGCTCCGCAACCATTTTAACCTATTATGCCTGGCTGTGCCTAAAAACCATAATTTGATCAATGGCTCGGGTTTCGGTATGATAAGGCGTATGCCCGAACATGATAAAACTGCGCCAGACTTTGATCTGATTGTAATTGGAACCGGGCCTGCCGGCATGATGGCTGCTATTTCGGCGGCCAGATGCGGCCGGCGGGTTTTGCTGCTCGAAAAACTTGCTCAACCCGGCACCAAGCTCAAAGCGACGGGTGGAGGTCGCTGCAATCTCGCCAACACCCTTGATACCGAAGAATTCATCAAGCGTTTCGGCAAAGAGGGTCGATTTATGACTCCGGCCTTGAAAGCTTTCGATCATTCTGCCCTGATGGCATTTTTCGAAGAGATTGGAGTCAAATGTCACGCTCCCGATGGCATGAGAATATTTCCGGTCGATCATAATGCCACCACTGTTGTAAGCGGTCTGACCAAAGAACTCACCCGTCTGCATGTTAGCATGCAAGTCTCTAACAAAGCTGCAGAACTGATCTGCAGAGATGGCCAAATTTCTGGCATAATCAGCAATGACGCAACCATTGGCTGCACAAATGTAATTCTGGCAACCGGCGGCAGAGGTTACCCGACTCTGGGCTCGACCGGCGATGGTTTTGCCATGGCCAAAGCTCTTGGGCACACGATCACCGATCTTTTTCCGGCAATGCTCCCGTTAACAGTTAAAGAAAGCTGGGTAAAAAACTGCCGGGCTGACACCATTG
>JAQUZA010000464.1 GCA_028691595.1 Candidatus Rifleibacteriota bacterium | reverse complement strand
CGAAAAGGCGCATTGTTACTCCTTAAAATCCCTTCAGGCAGACAGTTTCCGCGCAAAGGCCTCAAGAATAAGGCTATAAAAATTCTCAAAGCCAAAAAGCAACATGCCCTCGTGAAGCATTGCGTAGGCTGCGAGGCCTGCTTCATTCTCGTTTTCAGTGAACATGCCAAGTAGGGTGTCGCGGTCGACGGTCATGCTGGTCACCCTGATATTGCTGCCGGGTTGCAGCAGCGAAGTGATTGCCGTTTCGACCCTTAACTCCTCAAAGGCTTCAGAGGCTTTGATGTAGAAGAAATCAAGGCTGGCAGTGCCGGTTACATCATTTTCAATACCGGGCAACGACAAGTCGGGCACTTTGGCCGCCGTAATTGATGGATCACCAGAATCTATGCTGGCAGCAAAGTTGAGCATGTCCGGGGCAAGAATAATTGCGGCGTAAAGGCTGTCACGAGCATTGTCGAGCACAACCCGCCTGATTTGTTTTAAGAGCTGACCCGCAACCAGATTTTTCTTGATAAAGAGGTCTGTGGTTTGTGCGGCTCCCAGTGCCAGGAGGCTTGCGGTCATAGGATTCTCAGGGTTGAGAGCACAAAGTTTTGCCTTACCCTGGGGGAGTATCTGGACAATACCTGATTCATGCAAAAGGTGAACACGATTATAGGCTGTGCCGTAGGGGAGCTTGAGCTTTTTCGAAATCTGATGAATTGACAGCACCCCATCGGGGGTTTCCATGAAGGCGCGCGTTATTTCTATGTTTGTTTGCATGCGGCGATTATACAACAAAATCTGGCGATTATCAATTTATTGAGAACCAGTTTCGAACTGGCCGGATTCTGGCCTGGCAAATAAAAACCGGAAATTGGCGACAAAAAAACTTTTTCATTCTATAATCAGAGGGTAAGTTTTTAGATAACCTAATCACGGGCAAAAATCAGGAGATATATGCGAAAAATACTGATTGTTGACGATGAACCGGTAAATTGCAGGTTGCTGAAAGAGCTTCTAGATGGCAAAGCATTCTGTGACACTGTGTTTTCCGGCAAAGATGCTGTCGATATATTTGAAGTGGCTTTTAGAACCCGTAATAACTATGACCTGATTCTGCTTGACATAGCCATGCCCGAAATGGATGGCCTTGAAGTTCTTGACAGAATAAGAAAATTTGAAGAAATCAACGGCATCAAACTTGGAACCGGCGTGCCGGTTATAATTTTGACTGCAGTTAAAGATGCTTTTATGACCGCTTTCAAAAAGGGTGCCGAAGATTATATGCTCAAACCGATAAGTCGTGAAACCCTGTTTGAAAAAATTGATGAACAGCTCGGCAAAAAAGCAATCAAAATCGATCTTTGAAGGTTAAGAGTTTCAAAATTTGCCTGAACAGATCCTCTGGCGGAAATGGCTTCGCAAGATAGGAGTCCATTCCCGCTGCCAGGCAGGTTTCACGGTCTCCCTTCATCGCTTTTGCTGTTACTGCAATAATCGGAACTTTCTGATTCGGCCCCGCATTTTTGCGTATCTGTTCTGCAATTGCCAGCCCACTCCACCCCGGGAGGCACCAATCAAGAATCACCAGATCATAGGGGTGTAGATTGAGCTCTTCTGTGGCTTCAAAACCATTGCAGAGAGATTTATACAAAAAACCACGCTGTTCGAGACATGATTCAACAAATTTTCTACTCGATTCATCGTCTTCGACAATTAAAATAAGGGTTTTGGCCGGGTCGATATCTACTATGGGTTGAGAAGCTTTTTGCAGCAGTTTTTTTACATCGAAATTGTGCTGATGTGACATGACCGCCAGGGGAATGCTGAAAAAGAATTCTGATCCTTTGCCTGGTGTGCTGCAACATCCGAGGGTGCCGCCCATCAGATCGACGAGTTTTCGGGTAATTGCCAGGCCAAGGCCGGTGCCGCCAAATTGTCTTGTGGTGCCAGTGTTGGCCTGTGTGAATTTATCGAAAATTCTGGGAAGATCATTCGCTGATATGCCAATGCCGGTATCTTCAACAGTAACTTCAACAAAACATGTCTTGTCATCTTTTTGCCGGCAGATTGCCTTTATTTTAACATGCCCACGACGCGTGAACTTCACGGCATTGCCAATGAGATTAACCATAACCTGTCTGATTCTGTGACAATCACCTGAAACTTCATTGTCATCAAAATATGGATCGATCTCTAAACCGAGATCGATGCCTTTATCGATAGCTCGAGGTTCAAAAAGCTTGATAATTTCACGCATTATTTGGCCGAATGAGAATGGCACTGTTTCAAGAATAAGCTTTCTGGCTTCAATTTTTGAGAGGTCGAGAATGTCATCAATGAGAAGAAGCAGCAAAGAGCCTGAAGACCTTACGATTTCGGCATATTCGGTTTGCTTTGGGTTTAATTCAGTAGTAAGAAGCAGATCGATAAAACCAAGAATGGAGTTCATAGGAGTTCGGATTTCGTGACTCATATTTGCCAGAAATTCACTCTTGGCAAGATTAGCTGCTTTAGCTTCTTCCATGGCATGCAGAAGTTTAATTTCAAACTCCTCTTTGGCAGCAATTTCTCTGGCGAGAGATTCATTTGCGCTTTCGAGTTGTCTGGTACGTTCTATAACCCTTTGTTCAAGGTTCTCAAGCATTGAATTCAGGGCGAATTCGGCGTTTTTTCGTGCGGAAATATCTGAGGCTAGAAAAACTGCACGATTCAAGTTTGCACTACTATCGCAAATTGGTTTGAAGACTATCGCAAGATGCAAATGCTTATCATTAACCCACAGAGAAAGTTCTTTTTCCCAGAATTCATTGTTCAGAAAGCCACGGCGTAGGCTCTCTTCGATCATCCCACGGTCTTGTTCCTGAAAAAAATCCCATATGTGAGAACCGGTGATTCCAGGGTCATCTCTTCCCAGGATACGTTTTCCGGACGGGTTAATCATCAAGACCTTGCCGTCATTGTCTAGAAGGCTTACCCAGTTTGGTGATGCCTCAACAATCCCACGGTATTTGAGGTCAGAATTGACAAAAACTGCCGAAGAAGTCTTGAGCCTGTCGGCGAGGACGCGGCGCAGTGCTTCTTCACTTTTCTGAAGGTAGGTGACATTGGCAAATACAGCGATCATGCATCTCATGTCACCGCAAAATTCATGACACGGAAACATTTCAACCGAAAGGGTTCTGGCTTTGCCCCCCGGGGTAAAAATATCAAGCAGAACAGGTTTTTGGGGACCGACAACGAAGCTTTGAATAATCTCGTTTGTTTTTTCCGCATCGCTGCTATTGAGGATTTCACTGAGATGCTTGCCGATAGCCTCTTCTCGCTCAATCTCAAATAACTCGCACGCACCCGGGTTCATATTTCGAAGCAGCCCCTTGCTGGTTATCAGCACGATGGCGTTTGGTGAATTGTGGGTGATAGCC
>JAQUZA010000463.1 GCA_028691595.1 Candidatus Rifleibacteriota bacterium | reverse complement strand
ACCCAGAAGATCGGTGTTATTTCTGTTGCCTTTAAGGCTGCTGCTCATATTTGCCCAGTCTGAGGCCGAAATACCGCTCAGGCGAAAAACCAGAGTAATGGCCATGTTTCGCGGCTCTCCCCAGGTGTCATTGCCGTAAGCAGCCCAGCCGGCCCCGGCTGCGACCGCAAGGTCGGCATCCTGGGTTGCATCAATCAACCGTCTGGCATTTACCCTTACAGATTCTCCGGCCCTGGAAAAAATTTCAACCCCCGCAAGGGTAACCGGGTCGGTTGCGCATACCGCCGCCGGTTGAGCCGTGGTCAGCAGGTTCGCAGGCAATTCGCTGTCGTCAGGGCAGAGGGTCTGCCCGGGCATGAACAAGGGCAGGGAAGTGCCGTCAACTACCGGCAGCACCGTCAGGGCATTGCTGAGATAATCGAGGTTTGACTCGGATTCAATCAGCCTGATAAGCAGTGTTTCCATGTGCGTAACATCAAATGATTGATCGTCGAGCTGCTGATAAATTTCGCTGAAAATCCCGCCGTTAAGAGGCAAACCGCTGTGCCCGAGGTTGAGGTCAATGGTGTTCAGCCAACCACGGGTCAGCAACCCACCAGGCACCGGTCGGGTATCGACGAGCAGGGTTTTTGCACCACAGCGGGCGGCCGCTACTGCAGCAGCAATGCCTTCGGCATCGCCGCCAGTCACTATGACATCGTAGACACCTTCGTTACCCGGCAGCGATTTAATATCGATGCTGCGACCCTGCACTATCTGAGAAGTGGCGGCCAGAAGCAACAGGGCCGCCAGAACCAGATACGCAAATTTTTCAGTCATTTATTCTGGGTATGATGTTGTCAAACCTGGCAGGTACCGGAATTGTCCTGACCACTTCTTCGACGGTGGTAATTCCCTGGGCAACCTTCTCGATAGCATAATCATAAAGGCATTTGAAACCGTGGGGCAGAGCCACTGTTGCAGCGCTGCCAGTTTCGCCGTTGGCAACAGCCCGGCGCATTTCTGCATCAAAACGCAATAGTTCGAAAATGCCGTTCAGGCCACGGTACCCAGAACCTGCGCACAATTCACAACCTTTGCCGTGTCTGAATCTGATATCTCGCGGAAACCCCGGGAGCAGGTCAAGAATCGCCGGTTCTGGCTTGTATTCATCTATACAGCCGATGCATACCCGGCGCACCAGGCGTTGCGAAAGCACGCCGATCAGACCTGCGGCCAGAATATTTCGCTCAACACCGAGAGAGAGCATTCTCGCCACCGCCGAAGCCGCATCGCGTGAATGCAGGGTAGTCAGCACCAAATGCCCCATCTGGGCCGCACGCACCGCCATTACTGCGGTTTCTTCGTCGCGAACTTCGCCGATCATTACAACATCAGGGTTCTGGCGCATGAAGGCCCTGGTGTAGTCGGCAAATGACATTACTGCGTTAATTTGCTTCTGGTTAACCTTCGAAATTTCGTATTCAATAGGGTCTTCAACGGTCAGAATTTTTTTTGCATCGCTCTTGATATGCTCAATTACGGCATAAATGGTGGTGGTCTTGCCGCTCGAAGTTGGCCCGGCAACCAGAATCAGCCCGCCCGGTTCATGCAGCATGGCCTGGAAAAGGGCGAACTTGCTGCTCGACATGCCCAGGCCTTCGAGCTTGATATTCAGACAGGTCTCGTCGAGAATGCGCAAAACACAGTCTTCGCCGTGGTTACCCGGCAATACCGAAATTCTGAAGTCGATACGGCGAGAACTGCCGTCCGGGCTGGTAAAACGCGATACTATGTGGCCGTCCTGTGGCAGACGCCGATCAGCTATATTCAGTTCGGCGAGCACCTTCATGTGCTGAATTACCGCCTGAATGTTGTCGGGGGTCATGGGTGAAGCAATTTTGTGCAGAACCCCATCGATTCTGAGGCGCAGGCTGACATCGTTACTGAAAACTTCAATATGAATGTCAGAAGCTCTTTGTTTAATGGCAACAGCAAGAATCTGACTGCAGATCTCGGCCGGCTTTTGATCGCGGGCGAAAAGAATCTCCTGGTCATGCCGCAGGGTGATTCGCTCTTTAACCGGGTTCGGAGTCATGGTCGCCTGCAGCAGTTCGCCTTCTTTGTAGGCAAATGCCAGGGCCTGGTCAATTTCGTAAGAATTCAGCTGCGTATGCTTAACCGGCAGACCGGTGAGTTTTTCCACTTCCTGAATGATGGCGGTATCGGCAGTATCGAGCATCCCGAGGGTTGCTTTATCTTTTTTGCCGACAGGTTTTTTCCCGAGCAGCACAACCTGATGTTTGCGGCAGAATTCTTCGTCAAGAGTGCGCATAAAATCACGGTGCAGAGTAAAATCGGCCTGGTCAGAAAAGTCGCGGCGAAATGTCGGCATAATTACCCCTCTTTTATATAATCTATCTCTAAAGGGTACCCTCACCCGTAAAATTTAGCAAATCTGAATTTTTATTCTGTAAAGCCCCGTTCTATCATTCTCTCTCGATTTTTAAACAGCGCCTTTCGCGTGGATGACGCACAAATTAAACCTGATCTTGACCTCATATGTGACAGTGGATCAACCTGCTAAAGAACGATCGATCTGCTCAAGATAGCGAACTCTTCCTGTGAGGGCATGTATTTCTTTTCCATTAATGGAAAGCTTTTATCGAATTCTTCGGCAGCGCTTTTCTCGAAATTGTAGACTTCGCTTTCGACAAAAAACCAGTCGCCTTCAGGAAATGGCGTTGCCTGGAGCGGCAGAACCAGCATGCATGTGGGGTGTTTGCCATCTTCCAGGCCAACCCCGAAGTTTTTGCAGTTTTTGAAGCCATGAGTAACGTAATTTGAAGGGTTTCCGTAAATGACAATAGCATGGTAACCCCGGGCCCCGGCAAGCTTGATCGTGTGTTGAATCAGCTGTTTGCCAACGCCCTTTCTTTGAAATTCAGGCAAAACGCTGACTGGCCCGAAAGTGAGGGTTTCAAGCTTTTGTGGCTTTGCGTTAAACAGGCTCGATTTTGTATACATGATATTGCCGATAATTTTGCCTTCGTATTCGGCCACAAAGTCAAGATCGGCGCAAAAATCACGATGAGATCTCATTATATGAACCAGGTAGTGCTCGTCACACCCGGGCACATGCACGTTCCAGAATGCTTTTCTGGTTAGCTCTTCAACACTGCGGTAGTCAGATGGCGCTTCGGGCCTGATAGTGATGTTCATCATTGCTTCCTTCGTTTCGGCGCTGAAGTCTCTACTTCTTGATTGCAAACACGCCTGTTTTTTCGTTAAAAACCAGGCTGGAACGGTTCTTCTCGAGCCAGTCGGTATAAAACCAGATTATTTCACGATATTCTTTCGGGTAAGCCATCTCAGTGTATTCTTTTTCATAATATATATTTTTAAAATCTATAAAATCGTTCTCTGACCCTAA
>JAQUZA010000023.1 GCA_028691595.1 Candidatus Rifleibacteriota bacterium | reverse complement strand
TGCATGCTTCTTCGCATGCTTTTTTGCTGGTGTCTTCACATGCGTCAAGGCATTTTTCTTTGGCAGCATCCATGCAGCCCTGTTTCTGGCCACATTTGCGGGCCATTTTATGAGCACGTTTTTTGCCCTGCATTTTGTCGGCGCAGGTTTTTTTGCATTCTTCAGGGCTCAGACCTTTACATTCTTCTTTGCAGAAGCCTTTGCAGCCGTCTTTGCACATTTCGTCGCACTTGCCTTTGCGGCAGGCCTTGCGGGCCATTTTATGAGCACATTTTTTGCCCTGCATTTTGTCGGCGCAGGTTTTTTTGCATTCTTCAGGGCTCATACCTTTGCATGTTTCTTTGCAGAAGCCTTTGCAGCCGTCTTTGCACATTTCATCGCATTTGCCTTTGCCACAGCCTTTGTGGGCCTTTTTGTGGTGTCTATGGGCTTTTTTATTGTATCTTGCCCAGGTTTTTTTGTCGGTCTTTTGTTCGCAGACGGGTTTTGCAGTTTCCTGGGTTGATACGCTCTGTTTGCCCTGGGCAACATCTTCGAGATATTTATCCCATTCTGCCTTTCTTTCGGCAAAGGTCAGGTTGAGCAGTTCGAGGTTCTGACGGTCTTCGATGGTCGGGTTGCTTTTGGTAACCAGCGACAGAATCTGTTGTCTGAGAGACTGCATCTGAGCAACGTGGTCAAGCCAGGCTTCGTTGCTTACCGCACCCAGAGTGCCCGCAAAAGCCGGCATCGCAAAACAGAACCCAAGAAGAATAACCAGTAGTTTCTTCATATTTCCTCCATATGTGAATTGAATAGTGACATTCTACTTTAAACGGGCCAGAATTGCAAAAAGGCTTAATTAGTTTCTATTTGCTGGTGCTGCCTTTACGAAAACTGGTAAAGTGCATTTCGCCCTTGTTCAGCTCGATTGCGTCAAGGTTGAGCTTAAAAGGAAACTTCTCCAGGTCGAGTACCGGATTGATCTTTTTTACGATCATACCTACGAATGACCGGGGCATTGTCATACGGTTGACCTTCATTTTCCTGGCGTGAAACCAGATTTCACGCCCGTCTTTTATCGACAGGTTGCCGTTTGCCCAGAATTCAACCTTGACCAGACCGTATTTTGTCGACCCGGAAAGCTTCATCTCGCCTGAGGCTATCTCGATACGTGGTCTGTCTACCTTTATTGATTTGCTTTTGGCTTCAAGAAAAGTGTTGAGATCGTTTTCGAGAATGCTGACATCCATGTTGATATTACTCATTGAAACTGGATCGATCTTTTCTTCGTTCAGCAGCTTTGCTGTGTCGAGCTGTACATCTTCGAAGTCGATGTCAGCGCGGTTCAGCGGCAGATTGTCGATGCTGCCTCTCGATGTGTGAACGAGAACCTTTTTGAATCTGCCGTTGGCTGTTTCAAGATCGCTGATCGGTGTAAGGATGATACTTAAAGACGCGGGGTTTTCGAGGAGTTTGTTCATCGATGAAATAAGTTTGCGCTCAATGATCGCCGGGTCAGAAGCTATACGGGCGGTTATTTCCGGGTCAGGCGTGTATGAGGCGTTGTCGGCCAACAAGGGCAACGAAACAAGCGACAGAGCTGTCAGCAGCAATAAAAGGCAGCGTCGTCTGGTCATTAGGTTTCCTTCATTCAAAAAGGTATTTATCTGACAGTCTAATGGTTTTAAGACAAATTTTCCAGCAATTCCAGACGGTTTGCCCGTCGTATGATTCAAATGGCCTGGTTCTGGTGAATTCAGCGAGAACAGAGTCTTGAAGAGTTTTTTCTGTTGTACCCACCAGATATTGACGGTTAGGGTCCAGAGGCTGCCCGGCAACATTGAATCGGGTTATCTGCCCGGCCAGGCAAGCAATTTCACACCCTGAAAAAGCAATGGCTTCGATTCCGCGCCTGCTGATCAGTTCTTCCGCAAGATGCAGCATCTCGCTTCCGGAAATTCTGAATCGTTTTACTCTGTCGTTATTTATGGTGCTGAGCAGATGACCGGTGCAGATGACGTTGTCGTTAATGTGCCCGGTCGGTGGCGGAATAACTATGGCCATGTCTGTTGAACTACTGGTTTTGATGACATGAGCGTGGCTTTGCAGGCTGAAGCGACGTGGCGAAAAAGAGTAACCAGAGGTGGTTTTGACCACTCTGAGGGTTTCAAGAAGACTCGTTTTGAGGGAACTTATCGCCTGCCGGTGCATGTTTTCGGCCTGGGGCGCGCGTGTTTTGGCAAGCGGCAGCATTCTCAGAGTCAGGCGCGGGTAACCACTGTTGCGGAAAAAAATATTGATAAGGGGCAGACTGCTATGACCTGGCAGCACTGACATTCTGAAGACGTTGGTTTCCTGTTCCGGGCTGTAATACGAGAACAGAGCGGGTTGATCACGATAAGGAACATGAATCAGCAGATGGCAGCCAGGCTGCTTTTTCAGTTCAGCCGTAAGGCTGCTGAATGTGTCTGCTCCACCATAGATAGTTGAAATGCTGATGTCTTCGTCTGAAAATGAGGGGTTGAGTCTTCTGATCGCCCGAACCGGGTCTTCTATGGCTGCGGTGCCAAGAGTCTTGAAGGGCAGGCCGGCGCACAAAGATGCTTCAATAAAATTAAAGAACCATAGGGTTCTATTGCCGAGCCTGCGGGAATGATGTGAGGCGAACAGTTCCGCGCCCTCGCCACTGTCGAGATTGGTGAAAATGCGTTGTCTGAAGGCTTTTTCGATGCTGCTTGAGTTGAACATTTCGAGGTCTGCAGGCCCAACTGCTCCTGCATCTGGCCGGCAATGCCCGATAAAATCTCTTTCGAACCGCCCGTTGTCAAGAAAGCTCAGCGGCGAAAACATGTCAGAATCGTTGCCAGATGCAAATACCAGCAGATCACGACTGCGATTTTTTCTGAATGAATCGATGGTGTCTGGTATCCGCCAGCCCATTGAAGGGTCGATCTGCAGATCACCCCGCAGATTCAAAAGCTTGCCTGAAGTGTTTCCGGGAAGAAAAATCTGCAGAGGTCTGAAAATTTCAGCTGTAAGTGTCTGGTGGTGAAAAACCAGACATATCAGAAACAGCAGAACTGCCGGCAACAACCTGCTTGAGCCCGGGCAGGCAATTCGTTTGAGCGCAGATGCTGAAATTGAATCAGTCATTGATGCTTTTAACGATGTAAAACCCGACAAAGGCGAAAATGATATTCTGGGCCCAGGCAGAAAGCATGGGCGGCAGAAAACCTGATTTTCCGAGGGCTGTGAACAGGCTCATCATAACGTAGTAGATGAATATTATCAGAATTGAAACCCCGAAGCCGATAAAAGCGCCACTGCGACTGTTGGTCAGGCCAAAACTGGCTCCGATGATGGCAAAGAAAAAACTGGCAAATGGCAGTGAAGTCTTCATGGCAAGACCAACCCGCATTTCCGTGGTATCCATGAACTGGGTTCTTTCATAAGCTTCGATACGGCTTTTGAGCTCGGAGTAACTCATCTCGGTGGGCTTTTTGCTCTGTCTGGCAAAATCTTCTGGGCTCTCTTCAATGCCGGTGATACGCATTTCCGGGCGGGTAACCGGAGCGGTCAGGCCGGTTTTGGCATCGTAGGCCTGCTCGATGACCGATTTTAAAACCCAGGCTGAGCCATCCCAGTCTGCTGTAGCCGCTGAAATTCTCTTTTCGAGAACGCCTTTTTCATCATAGTATTCGAGCAGAACCTTTTCCATGAGGCCACGCTTTTCGTAAACCTTGCGGGCGTAGGCGAAAGCGCCGTCAGAGGTGCGCATGACCGAGTTCTCAGAAGCTTCGGGTTCTACCAGTCGAAGTATTTCTTTGCGCCGGATATCGCGGGCCTGTTGATTGGCGGTCGGAACAACCAGTTCATTGAAGACAACGCTGACAAAGGTTATCAGCAGAGCAAAAACCACAACCGGCAGGAGAATGCGGAAAAAATTTGTGCCGCCGGCTCGCAATGCCGTTGTTTCCGAGTCTTTCGACATGCGCCCGAAAACCAGTAGATTTGCCAGCAATACAGACATCGGAAAGGTGAAAATCATATCCTGGGGCAGTCGGTTCAAAAACCAGCGAACCATGACGGTCATCGATACGTTTTCATTGACAATGCTTTGCAGGGTCGACATTAAAGGGTCAATGGCAATTATGGTGACGAAAAGAAAAAAACCGAAAAAAAACGGCCCAAGCAGCTGCTTGAATATGTATTTATCAAGTATTCTTATCATTTTGAGGTGAATGACTCGTGCAGGTTTGAATTTTTAGAGGCAGGTGGTATTATGACTCTCAATTTAACATAATGCAACCGCACAAGAGAAAGGAAGCAAAATATGAAGATCGCCATGATCGGAACCGGTTATGTTGGCCTGGTAACCGGAACATGTTTCGCTGAGTCTGGAAACGACGTAATTTGTGTCGATACAAACGCAAAAAAGATAGCTTATCTTAAAAATGGCGTTATACCTATATTTGAACCAGGTCTCGATGGTCTGGTTAAAAGAAACGTCAGCGAAGAGCGCCTGACCTTCACCACAGATCTTGAAGAAGCGGTTAAAAAGTCACTGCTGCTCTTCATCGCTGTCGGCACTCCACCAGGCGAAGACGGTTCTGCCGACCTGCAGCACGTTCTCAATGTCGCCCGCGGTATCGGCCAATGCATGACTGAATACCGCATCATCGTCGACAAATCAACGGTGCCGGTGGGCACTGGGGCCAGGGTTAGAGCAGCAATTAAAGAAGAGCTCGACAGGCGGGGCGAAAATATTCCCTTCGACGTGGTCAGCAACCCCGAATTTTTGAAAGAGGGCAACGCTATCGATGATTTTATGAAGCCTGATCGTGTTGTCATTGGTTGCGATGATGTCAGAACCAGCGAATTAATGAAAGAGCTTTATTCTCCGTTTGTCAGAACCGGCAAGCCAATTATCGTCATGGATATAGCGTCGGCCGAAATGACCAAATATGCTGCCAATGCCATGCTTGCCACCAGAATTTCGTTCATGAATGATATTGCCAATCTTTGTGAGAAACTGGGTGTCGACATATCTCAGGTTCGCCAGGGAATTGGTTCAGACAGCCGTATTGGTTACCCGTTTCTTTTTCCGGGTGCCGGTTATGGCGGATCATGCTTTCCAAAAGATGTGCAGGCCCTTGTTAAGACAGGAGAACAGCATGGTTATCGCCTCGAAATTCTTGAGGCAGTCGAAGCGGTCAACGCCCGACAGAAAATGGTGCTCTTTAATAAACTGAAGGGACGGTTTGGTGATGAGCTGAAGAATTTGACCATTGCGGTATGGGGGCTTGCTTTTAAACCCAACACCGACGATATGCGTGAAGCGCCTTCGATTGTTCTGATTGAAAACCTGCTGGCGGCAGGCGCAAAGGTCAGGGCTTATGACCCCGAGGCCGCAAAAGAGGCACACAAGTTTTTCGGCGATCGCATCGTTTATGGCAAAAAGGTCTATGATATTCTCGACGGTGCCGATGCGCTTGTCATAGTCACCGAATGGAACGAATTCAGAAGGCCTGATCTTGATAAAGTAAGGCAGCTGCTCAGGCAGCCGATAATTTTTGATGGCCGTAATCTGTTTGAGCCCCAGAAAATGGCTCAGCTCGGCTTTGAATACGAGGGAATCGGGAGAAAAAAATGAAAATTATTTTACCGGTAGCCGGAAAGGGCACCAGACTCAGACCCCACACCTTTACCAAACCTAAATCTCTGGTAAGAGTGGCGGGTAAAACCGTGCTGCAGCATGTAATAGATGGCCTGAAGAAGCTTAAAATCGAAGAATACATTATCATCACCGACGAGAACGGTCAGATCATTCAACGCTATGTCGAGAAGCATTATCCAGGTCTTAAAGCTACTTATATTCAGCAGACCGAGCTGCTTGGCCCTGCTCACGCCGTTTCGCTGGCATCACCACGCATTAACGCCGGCGATGACGTGCTGGTTGTTTTCAATGACACGCTTTTCGTAACTGACCTGACGCGTATTCCGCTTCTGTGCCAGGATCTTGATGGTCTTATCTATTCAAAAGAAGTTGATGATCCAAAGCGCTTTGGCGTTAACGTCATGAAGGACAACGTAATTGTTGATATGGTCGAAAAACCTGATGAGCCGGTCAGTAACCTTGCCCAGGTTGGCATGTATTACCTCAAAGACGGTCGCCGGTTTATGGATTACATTCAGCGCAGCATTAACCAGAATCTTCGGGTCAAAGGTGAGTTTTATCTGCCCGAAGTTTTTAAGCTGATGATAAAGGACGGCATGCGTCTTGGTGCCCCCGAAATAGAAGAATGGCTCGACTGCGGCAAGCCTGACACTCTGCTGCAGACCAACAAGTTTTTGCTTGAACGCGCTTCAGGTAATCACATCTGCATTGAAGGCTGCGTGATTATTCCGCCGGTATCTATTCATCCGACGGCTGAAGTCAGGCATAGCGTCATCGGCCCTTTTGTCTCGATTGCCAAAAATTGCAAAATTCATGATTCGATCATCAGGAATTCGGTAATCAACCCCTACTCGGTATTAAAAAACACTATGCTCGATGAGTCGCTGATCGGTGATGCAGTCGAGTTGACCGGTCAACTGCAACGCCTGAGTATTGGCGATAACAGCGTGATCGATCTGAGCGGCCGCAACTGAGAAATTTCTCAGGCGCACTGAAGGAGGGCCACAGGTATGCTTTCTGGTAAAACAATTCTGGTGACCGGCGGCACCGGTTCGTTTGGCAAGGCCTTTGTCAGGCAGGTTTTTCGTGATTACGAGCCGCATAAGGTTATTGTCTATTCGCGCGATGAGTTCAAACAGTATCAGATGGCGCAGATGTTCACTTCAGATCGTCTGAGATTCTTTATTGGTGATGTCAGAGACGAAAAAAGACTGTCTCGGGCTCTCACCGGCGTAGATTACGTAATTCATGCTGCCGCAATGAAACAGGTGCCGGCGGCTGAATATAATCCTTTTGAAGCCGTTCAGACGAACATAATGGGGGCGCAGAATCTTATTAATGCAGCCCTTGAGGCCAAAGTGCAGAAGGTTGTCGCTCTGAGTACAGATAAGGCCTGCAACCCCGTCAATCTTTATGGGGCAACCAAACTCTGTTCAGACAAACTATTTATCGCGGCCAATGCCTATTCGGGCAAGCTGAATACCCGTTTTGCAGTTGTTCGCTATGGCAACGTTCTCGGCAGCCGCGGGAGTGTGGTACCTCTGTTCAGGCAACTGGCACCAACCGGCGAAATACCGGTAACCGACGAGCGCATGACAAGATTCTGGATAACGCTGCCACAGGCCGTCAGATTTGTTATCGATTCTTTTGCTCTGATGAGTGGTGGCGAGCTGTTTATTCCGAAAATCCCCAGCATGCGCATCACTGATCTGGCAGAGGCGGTAGCTCCCGGCTGTCGAATCAAAAAGGTCGGTATCAGGCCCGGCGAAAAACTTCATGAGATGATGATCTCCCGCGATGACTCAAGACACCTTTTCGAGTTGCATGATCGTTACATAAAAATGCCCGACTTCCCTTTCTGGAAAGTCGTTCTTCCTGAAGGTGCAACCCCGGTTCTTGATAACTTCGAGTATGCAAGCGATACCAACTCAACCTGGCTCAATGTCGAGCAACTTCGCGAAGTACTTCAACAGGAAGGGGTCGTTGAGTGAAATTTATTCCTTACGGGCGGCAGAATATTACCGCTGAAGATATTGCTGCCGTTGTCGAAGCCCTTAAATCAGATTTTCTGACCCAGGGCCCGGCGATAGAGGTTTTTGAACAGGCGGTCTGCGCCGAAACCGGTGCTCAGTATGCTGTGGCCTGCAGTAATGGTACCGCTGCTCTACATCTGGCGGCTATTGCTGCTCAGATAGAGCCGGGCGACCGCGTTGTTGTGCCGCCAATCACTTTTGTGGCCAGTGCAAACTGTGCCCGTTATCGTGGGGCAGAGGTTCTTTTTGCCGATATTGATCCGGCAACCATTACCATGTCGCCTCTTGCCTGTAGAAAGATTCTTGAACGCTGCGCCGCAGAGGGTAGACCGGTTAAGGCAGTTGTAACCGTTGATATGGCCGGTCACCCCTGTGATATGCAGGCTTTTGCCCTGCTTAAAAAGGAATTCAATTTTGTCTGGATCCAGGATGCATGCCACTCTATCGGTTCAAGCTGGGAAGACAACCTCGGGATTCGCTGGAAAACAGGTGAGTTTCCCGAAGCCGACATGACTGTTTTCAGCTTTCATCCGGTTAAACATATCACCTGCGGTGAAGGCGGTATGATTACAACACACTCAGAAGCTTTTGCCAAAAATTTGCGCCTGCATCGCAGCCATGGAATCATGCGCACTGCCGATGGCTTCAGCAACAGAGAAGAAGCATTTGCCCCCGATGGCAGTGTTAACCCATGGTATTACGAGATGCAGAGTCTTGGGTTCAATTATCGTCTGACCGATATTCAGGCAGCCCTTGGAACATCGCAGCTGCAACGTCTGGCTGCCGGTATTGTTCAGCGTCAGACTATTGCCGCTGCTTATCGATCAAGACTTGCCTCGCAGCCTTTTATAAGCTTTCCAGCCGTGGCCGATGGCGTAAGTCATGCTTATCACCTGGTTGTTGCCCAGATCGATTTTATGGCAAGCGGCCGCAGTCGAGCCGAAGTCATGAACAGCCTCAAGGCCGATGGAATTGGCACTCAGGTTCATTATATTCCGGTGCCTATGATGCCCTATTATGCCTGTTCGGTCGCTTCTGACGAAATTAATGCTTCGCTGGCCTATTACCGTCAGGCTCTTTCTTTGCCATGCTTTCCGCAGATGAGTGATGAAGATATAGATCGGGTTTGCGATGCCATGAGAAAGGCTCTTGCTTGAACATCAAAGTTACAAACCAGGTGGTAATTCAGGCCCGCATGGGCTCAACCCGCCTGCCTGGAAAAACGCTTCTGCCACTCGGTGGCCGACCGGTTATTGAGCATGTTATCAGGCGCAGCAGCGCGGCAATGCTCGTCGACCGGGTTGTGGTCGCTACGACCGACCAGAGTGAAGACGATCAGGTTGCAGACTGGTGCAACAGGCATGCTATTCATTGTATTCGGGGCAGTTCTGCCGATGTTCTGGCCAGATATCTCAAAGCTATCAGCGAATTCCCCTGCAGTAATGTTATAAGAATCACTGCCGATTGCCCGCTGATCGATCCCGGAATCATAGATGCTCTGCTCTGTCTGCATGCCGGGCAGGGTTGTGATTACACGGCAAACGTAATTCCGCCGACTTTTCCCATTGGTTTTGATGCTGAAGTGATTCGTGCCGAAACATTGCAGCAGCTCGATGGCTCAGCCAGCCTGACTTCGCACCGCGAGCACGTTACGCTTTTTATTCGCGAAAACCTTGCCAGATTTAAAACCGCGAATCTCAGCTTTGGCCAGAATTTCGAGAACGTCAGACTGACTCTCGATCGTGATGCCGACTTTCAGCTGTTGGCGCGCGTTTTTGCGCATTTTGCAAGTTCTTCAGAGCTTTTTTCGTTCTATCAGGTAATGGATTTCCTGAGTCAGAATCCTGAGCTCGTAGCTATAAACTCTGGAATCGACCGTTTTGAGGGTGTTAAGAAGTCTGCTGCCGGTGAAAACCGCAGATTGCAATGGGAATAACTCTCAACCGGCGCGGTCTGGTGCCAACCAGAACCGCAGTTTTCAGAGTCGATGCCGGGCCCGATACTGGTATGGGGCACTTTATGCGCTGTCGAACCCTGGCGTTTGCAATGATTCAGCGCAACTGGATCGTTTACTTCGTGGGGCGTGGCCTGTCTGTTGACCTGCTTGAGTTTAGACGCGGCGATATCGATTCGGCGATCAGACTGATCAAGTTTGAAGATTTTCCAAGTTCGCACGACGATGTGGCCAGCTTCTTCGGTATTCTGGCCGGCCAGTTCGGTTGGCTTGTCGATTGTGTTGTAATCGATACCTATCGCTACTGTCGCGATGATTTTGCCTTTTTGCAGCGTTTTAATGCCGGCAAGGTGCCTGTGGTTGTCATCGATGACCTTGCTGATCGCGATACTCCCGCTCAGGCAGTCATCAACCCGAATCCCCTGTTTGACCCGATGCCTTACGAACGCCAGAAGATACCGCTGATCCTCTGCGGAGAAAAATATACGCTTATCAGGCCCGAGATCTGCAGTCTGATTGGCAGACAATATCGCAACGACGGGCCTGTTCTGGTAACTCTTGGCGGCGGTGATGTCGTTGAACCCATGTTGAAGGTTCTGCAGGCTATTCCAGAAGATATCGGCAAACGCATCTGTGTGTCGGTTTCCGGCAACTGCCCGCGTGCCGAACTAGATGAGTGGGTCAGTCGGCACCCGACCGAGAGATTTATAAACAGTGATACGCGACTGTTTCCAGATTTGCTGGCGAGTGCCTCAATGGCTCTGACAGCCGGTGGAACAACTCTCTGGGAGGTTTATGCTCTGGGGATTCCAAGCATTTGCCTGTTGTGGGTTGATAACCAGCGCCAGACATCGGTCATTATTAAAGAGCAGGCCACCAGCTTTCTTGTCGATGTTGTTTCAAGAATTAATCTTGAGCTGAAGTCAGAATGGCTTGATAACGGGTTAAAAACCATAGTAAAAACCGTTGGTGAACCTGTTCAAACCCGAAGCCTTCAGCAGGCGGGTTTTTGCGCCGATGAAGTTATCAATCGCGAAAAAACCAGCCTGGGGGTTACCAACAGTGAACTTATAGATACCGGGTTTATTAACCGGGCTATGGCCAGGCTTGGTTCTGAACCTGAATTCTGGCAACAGATGACCAGCAGACAGCAGAAACTTATCGATGGGCAGGGTGTAAAACGTTGTGTTGACGAGCTCGAAGGATTGAAATGGCAGAGCGTTCAATTATTTGAAGCCGACTGGAGAAGAGAATATGAAAATTGGTAAATTTGAAATCGGCGAAGGTAAGCCCTGTTTTATTATTGCTGAAGCAGGAAGCAACCATAACCGTGATTTTGCCACCGCCAGAAAATTAATAGATGTGGCAGTTGAGGCTGGTGCTGATGCTGTCAAGTTTCAGATCTTTTCGGCCGAGGCCATCTATTCGAAGAAGACACCCATGGCCAGCTATTTAAAAAAGGAAAAGCTGACCAGGGGTGATGAAACTCTGTGGGATGTTATCAAAAGGGTAGAAATCCCGCGCCAGTGGACACCCGATCTTATGGCTTATTGTCAGGAAAAGGGCATCATGTTCCTTTCGACTCCGTTTGATCTGAAAGCTGTTGATGAGCTTGAAGCGGCCGGTGTTGAGGCTTTTAAGGTTGCAAGCTTTGAAATCACCCACCTGCCGATGCTGAAAAGGATTTCTGCAACCGGTCGGCCAATAATTCTGTCGACCGGCATGGCAAGCCTTGAAGACATTGAAGTTGCCATGGCTGCCATCAAAGAGGGCGGCAACAGCGAAGTTGCGCTGCTTCACTGCGCCATAGCTTATCCGCCACGCTTTGAGGACATCAATCTCAGGGCCATGGACACAATGAAACAGGCCTTTCAGATACCGGTAGGTTTTTCTGATCATACGATGGGGCATGTGACCGATGTCGCCGCCGTTGCCCGTGGGGCGTGCATCATCGAAAAACATTTTACCCTTTCGCGTCAGCAGGAAGGCCCTGATCACCCGTTTTCGCTAGAACCAGATGAATTGAAAGCGATGATCGTGGCGATCAGGCAGACCGAAAAAATTCTTGGCTCACCGGTAAAACGGCATACAGCTGCTGAGAATGAACTGCATCGTATTGCCCGCCGCAGTCTGGTAGCTGCCGTGAATATTCCTGCCGGAAGCGTGATCACCGGGGAAATGATTGCGGTTAAGCGGCCTGGCTTCGGGATTCCGGTGCGGCATATGGATATAGTGATTGGTAGAACTGCGAAACGTGATATCGAAGAGGATGATATTCTCACATGGGAAATGATCTGAAACTGCGGCGCTGGCGTGCCGACGACTGCGTACTTCTTCATGCCTGGCGAAATCACGCCGGAATCAGACGCTGGGCCGGTAATTCCGATGAAATAGAATTTGCGGCCCATGCTGGCTGGTTTGAGCGTTTTTTGGCTGACGAAGCCAGGTTTGGTTATATTCTTGAAGCTTCTGCAGCACCGGTTGCCCAGATACGTTTTGATCCGGCTGAACTGCCGGGCTGTTACCGAATTTCATTTTCGGCCGCCCCGGGCCAAACGGGTATGGGTTATGGCAGTCAGATTCTCAGACTGGCTTGTGCAACTGCCGAAATGCAGCAGGCAGCCAGCCTGTTTATCGCTGAAACCATGAGCGAAAACATTCCTTCACAAAAGGTTTTTCAGCGCAATGGCTTTATTGATGCCGGGCCAATCATGCGTCGACAGTGCAACATGCGGTGTTGGCTCATGTCGTCAGGTCGTCGCCAGGTCTCAGACCATATTAAGCTGCAGATCAAAGGAACGGGTGGGGGATATGACGAACTCAGCTGCCTGCTTTCGGTAACAGGCCTGGCCGATGTTTCAGACAATGCCAGGATCTACATTTTTTGCGATGCAGTCAGCAGTAACGAAAAACTCGAAGGCCTGCCGGTTTTTCATCTGAATAATTCTGAGGCAAAGCCAGTGCTCGACTACGTTATGGGTGCCCCGTTTGCGCTCTCACTGCCAGTTGAATTCGACGGTTTCAATGTCGCTGTGGCTCAGATTGCTGCGGCATTAAAGCATTCTGAGATCTCAAAGTTGCTGCCCGATCATTGATTTGCCTGCCGATGGCCCCTTTACCCCGCGGCAGACATGTATTATATTCATTATGATTCAAAACAAAGGAACCTGCTGATGAAATCCAATATATATGCCAGAAATATGAAGGTGCTGCGTCGTCGCATGCCGGTGCTTGTTAAAGCCCTTGAGATGAGTCGGGCCTCTGACTGCGAATATATTGTCGAAACGGCTAAAGATGGCTCGATGACCCTTGCCATAAAAAATGAAGACCGCGTTTATCAGATTCACAGCAAATATAACCCACAACGTGAGGCAGTGCAGCAGGTTCAGGGCTCAAAGTTCGTAAACCCGAAACTTCTGGTCATTCTGGGGCTTGGCCTCGGTTACCATGTGCGCGCCTGCCTTGAAGAATTGAAGGGACAAAACCTTTTTATCGTGCTGATCGAAAAAGATGTCGAAGCTTTCAGAGTTGCCCTCGAGTCGGTCGATCTCACTGATCTTCTTGAATCAGACAAGATCCGTTGGGTCATTGGAGTGCCCGAAGAAGAGGGCTATGCCGTTCTCAATGAGATGATCAGAAGCGCCGGAATAGCCATGCAGCTGTTTCTCAAAACCCTGCAGATATTCGATCACCCGGTAATTGGCAAGGTGCATGGCGGTTATTACATGCACATGCTCAAGTGCTTCAGAGAAGCGGCTCACGCCATTATTTTCAATTACGGCAACTGCCCTGAAGATTCGATGATTGGTGTCGAAAACATCATGAAGAATCTTGCTACCATTATTAAAAACCCGGGCGTAAAAGATCTTTATGGGGCGTTCAAGGGAGTGCCCGGCATTATCGTTTCGACCGGGCCTTCGCTTGACAAGAATATTGCCGAACTGAAAAGAGCGGCAGGAAACTGCGTAATGGTAGCAGCTGACTCGGCTTTGCGGGTGCTGCTCAAGCACGATATTGTTCCGCATGCCGCAGTCAGTCTTGAGCGTATCATGCACGTAGCGACAATGTTCAAAGAGTTACCGGACGACTACAAGAAAAAAATCTGGCTCGCAGCCACTCCGGTTATTCGCAAAGAATCATACGATGCCTGGCCGGGGCCAACGTTTATGGTTTATCGTGCATTTGCCCATTTTGACTGGATCAACATCCCCAAAGGAACCCTGCAGGTTGGGCCTTCATGCTCGAATATGGCGTTTAAGATTCTTGAAGTTATGGGATGCGACCCGATCATTCTCGTTGGTCAGGACTGCGCTTTCAAAAGTGCCGAAAAAACCCACGCCGATGATGCTCCGAGCGTCACGAATCTTAAGCTTAAAGAAAAGGATCTGATCAAGGTAAAGGGGAACTACGAAGAATTTGTCTATACCAACCAGATCTATGACCTTTTCAGAAAAGGTTTTGTCACAGATCTTGCCCAGTATCGTGGAACATGTATAAATTCAACCGAAGGCGGTGCCTACATAGAGGGCGCTCAGTTGATGCCACTGAAAGAATCTATTGATAAATACTGTGTTAAACCGGTTGAAACACTTGCAACATTAAAGAAGCGCCTGCACTACCCGACCGAAGGCGAGATCAAGCGTGAATGGCGAAATTTCAGAAAAATAATCATCGAGACCCGAAAAGAGGTTGAGGGGGTTATTGAATACTGCGACAAGGGTGAAGCCTTGATCAAAAACTTTGAAGATCGTCTCGAAAAAGAAGAATACGGTCAGATTGAAGACTTTCTGGCGCGGTTTCCAGATGACGAGCTCGACAAGATTCATGGCGAAATGACTTTGGCGCGCAGCAAGATTATTACCTTCGGAAAATATTTCGCTCTTTACCTTATGCATATCGTTCAGATGATTATCGTCAAGTTCGAAATGGACTTCAATGAACTGCCCAGCCTTTGCGATGATCCCAAGAGGTGCAAGCTTCAGGCTATCAAGCTCATGAAAAAATGGTTTCCCACCATTGGCGATGTTTGCCGCCTTTCTCTTAAACTTCTTGTCGATGCCTTTGAAGACCTCGAAAAAGAATTCGGAACCGGCGACTGATTCAGAGCTTTACTTTTATTTGGTTTGTTGCCGGGTTGTGCTATAATGCGACCCATGAACCGCTCAGCACAAGTTAATCGCACGCTCGGAGGCCTCGAGTGGGTGCCGCGCTTTATTCACACCCTCGATCAGAAGCTCTGCAGTCAGTGCTGCCTGTGCGTCAGAATCTGCCCTGGCCGTGTTTTTTTACGAACGGTGAAGGGCACTGTCGAGGCGGTTCACGCAAAAAACTGTATCGGGTGTACTGTTTGCGAGCGAAATTGCCCTTGCCAGGCCATCAGATGTCTACCTCTTGAGCAGCATTCTGCAAATCTGCAGCCATAGAACCACTGCAGGCAGAAAGGAAATAAAAAAATGATTGAACTCAACGGAAACGATCTCTCTATCGAAAAAGTATGGCGAGTTGCCTGTGGTGAGCACATTTGTGTTTCTGCAGAAGCCATGCAGCGTGTAAAAGCCTCGCGTGATATCGTCGATCGCCTGATTGAAGAAAATCGGGTCGTTTATGGTATTACTACAGGTTTTGGCCATTTGTGCAATACCCGGATCAATCGTTCTGATCTTGAAAGATTGCAGACAAACCTTATCAGAAGCCATGCCACCGGGGTTGGCGAGCCTTTTGCCAAAGATTCCGTCAGGGCAATGATCGTTATTCGTATCAATTCATTGTTGCACGGGGTAAGTGGTGTCAGACCAGAATTGATAAATGCTCTGGTTGAACTGCTTAATAAAAATGTAATCCCTTGGGTTCCGCAGCAGGGTTCGGTCGGCTGTTCAGGCGATCTCGCGCCCCTTTCACATATCATGCTGGTGCTGATGGGTGAGGGAGAAGTTATCGGTGATGATTTTAACCAGGCACACCCAGCCTTGCCGGCTCTCGAAAAGGCCGGATTGAAGCCGATTCAACTGCACGCCAAAGAGGGCCTGGCCCTGATCAACGGCACTTCGGTGATGACGGGGGTAATGGCCCTTACTCTCTATCGCTCGCTGCATGTGTCGAGATCGGCAGATATAATTGCCAGTATGACCGTTGAGATGGTCAAAGGTTCGACCAAGCCATTTGACCCGGATTTTATCGCTTTGCGCCCATACCCCGGGCTGAAGCAGGTGGCGGCAAATGTGCTTGCCTGTGTGAGTGGCTCTGAAGTGCGTGACAGCCATATTGGCTGCACCAAAGTTCAGGATGCCTACAGCCTTCGCTGTATTCCGCAGGTACATGGAGCCACCCGCGAGAATCTCAATCACCTCGTAGATCAGGTAACCATAGAATTGAACTCGGTGACAGACAACCCGATCAT
>JAQUZA010000462.1 GCA_028691595.1 Candidatus Rifleibacteriota bacterium | reverse complement strand
TCTAAAGAAATGTAAAATTTTCAAAATCAACCGCTCTTAAAAAATTGACTTTGCCTATATTGAAGTTGTATGGTTATGGCAATTATGCAAAGTTCACCCGAAAATCTGCCACAGACATTGCGGCCGCTGGTTCTCTTCTGCCTCCCGGAAGAACGCACCATCGCTGAAGCTGCCGCAGATTTTGAACTGCCCGCTGTTTTTTCGGGCCCTGACTTCGCAGTTTCGTGGTCGGCCCAACAGCAGGGCTGGTTACGCAGGCTGGCCATGAATCATCGCACCTTCTGCCAGGCTGACTGCGAAAGCCTGGTATTGCGCCTTAACAGCTACGACCTGCTGATCGCCAACCCATTGAGCCTGAACACTCTGGCAAAATTCGCGCTGGGGCTGAGAGATTCCTTTCCGGCAGAACTTCTGTGGCAGTTTTCTGCCCTGGGCAAACCGATTCTGCTTGCCGAAACCTGCCTGCCCGACGAAAAATCAGCAATGAACCCGCATCTGATCAGAATCTATCGCCGACACTGGCAGACAATCACTTCAGGTACAATAAGCGGTTTTAATAACGATAACCTGAGCGAACTGGCCACCAGAATGGTTCGCGCCCGGGCCGCCGCTGCCCGACAGCCTGTTTATGGCGCAAGGGTTTTTGTGACCCGCGACGACATCATAGCGGCCAGCGAGACCCTCGAACCTCTTAAAGTGCCTTTTAGTGCCATAATCACTGACGCTGCCCGCGAAGAAGCCCAAGCCAGAAACGTTGTCATCGTTCAGGGCAACTGAGTCAGGCTGCACCGATCATGCCTGGCACCAGAAAACGACAACTGATTGAAAAACGACTCCCGTTGTTTTTTGACCTCATGTCAGCCTGCCGGCTTTGTCCGCGCCAGTGTGGTGTCGACCGGTTGAACGGCCAGACAGGGTTTTGCCGAATCGGCAGAGAGATCAAAATAGCCTCCTGGGCTCAGCATCGTGGCGAAGAACCGCCAATCTCGGGCACCCATGGCTCGGGCACCATTTTCGCTTCAGGTTGCACGCTGGGCTGTTGCTTCTGCCAGAATTTTCCATTCAGTCAGCTTGATAACGGCAAATACTTTTCGGGCCAGGAACTCGGCAAAATTTATGACAAACTTGCCGCCAGCAAAGTTCACAACCTGAATTTTGTCACCCCGACCCATGTGATCCCGATGCTGCTCGAGGGTTGGCTGCACAGTGGCGAAGCCGCCCGAAGCCTGCCGATCGTCTATAATTGTTCAGGTTACGAAACCGAAGAGGTGCTTGCGCTGCTCGATGGTATCGTCGACATCTACCTGCCCGACATCAAATACTCGCAGAATTCAACCGCCCGCGAGCTCTCGCAAGCCGCCGACTATGTCGAAACAAACCGTCAGACCCTCAACTTCATGTACAACCAGGTCGGGGAACTGCAGATAGACGAGAAGACCGGACTGGGCAGGCGCGGCATGATTATCAGACACCTGATTCTGCCCGAAAACCTTGCCGGCAGTGCCGATTCACTGCGCTGGCTGAGAGCAGAATTCGGCCCCAATATTCACCTGAGCATCATGTGCCAGTATTTTCCAGCCCACAAGGCTCATCAACACCCGATAATCAATCGACCGATCAATGAATCAGAATATCTGCCGGTTCTCGAGCTTGTTGAAGAGCTTGGCTTCAACAACGTCTGGGCCCAGGACCCGACCGAACAGGGCGGAGCCTGAAAACGGGCGCATATCCCCCTGCTTTTTCAGCAAAATTCATAGATTACTGCGGAAACAGGGTTGAATCGAAAAACACTATTTAATTATCTTAAATCACTTTTCCTTAGAGAATTAATAGACGTTTCCGCAGTTGAGAATCCACTCCAGGTTCTTAAATCTAAAGTGTTTAAATGCTTTTGCCACGGCTTTTTTTCAGGGCAAACGCACTAAAACACTTCAAATCCTCAATTGGACTGGATTCCCGCTTTCGCGGGAATGACATGATTTTTTTCCGTCATTCCGGGCGTAGACCCGGAATCTATGAATTTAATGCGTTTGCCCACGGCTTTTTTTCTGTACATTGCCTCGGGGGGTATGCTGTGTTATAATGGCCCACACTTCCCAAACTTGGAGGGTATAATGTCAGGTCATAATAAGTGGGCCAAAGTTAAACACGTTAAGGCCAAAGTAGACGCGATCAGAGGTCGCCAGTTCACCAAGGTCATCAAAGAAATCACCATTGCAGCACGCATGGGTGGCGGCGACCCCGGAAGCAACCCAAGACTGCGAACTGCACTCGTGGCTGCCAAAGATTGCAACATGCCCAAAGACAATATCGACCGTGCCATCAAAAAGGGCACCGGCGAACTTGAAGGCGTGAACTACGAAGAAGTGATGTATGAAGGTTATGCCCCCGGTGGCGTTGCCGTTATGGCAAGATGCCTCACCGACAACACCAACCGCACCGTAGCTGAAGTTAACAAAATTTATAGCAAAAGCGGCGGCAATATGGGCGTTCCAGGCTGCGTATCATTTATGTTCGAAAGCAAAGGCTACTTTTACCTTCCAAAAGAAACCAATCCGGGCGTCACCGAAGACACCCTGATGGAAATCGTTCTCGAAGCCGGTGCCGAAGACCTCAAAGTTATCGATGACGGTTTTGAAATTTTCAGCGCTCCGGTCGAATTCTTCAACGTTCGCCAGGTTCTTGACGACAAAGGCCTGAAGGTTGAAGAAGCAAAGGTAATGTCGGTTCCCAAAACCACCGTTAAAGTTACCGGTGCAGACGTTGCCAGAGTTCTCAAGCTTGTAGATACTCTTGAAGAACATGATGACGTTCAGGACGTTTATTACAACTACGAAATTTCAGACGAAGACATGGAAATAGCCCTCGGCGCAAGCTGAACCCGGCTCCGTTGTCTCTTAACTGGCTGCACCAGACCGGTAGCATTGGCAGAACCATGAGTAATGCCCGTCGCCGGCCCGATGCAGCCTTATTATTTTAATGGAAAAATCATGATCGAATTTATCACTGGTATTCTTCACACAAAGCAACCCCACCGGGTTGTCATCGACCAGCGCGGGGTCGGCCTCGAAATTCTGATACCATTTTCGACCAGTCGGCAGCTTCCGGAAAAGGGCCTTCAGGTTCACCTGCTCTGCCATCTTCACTGGCGCGAAGAAGGCCCGCAACTGTTCGGATTCGCCAGCGAAGACGAGCGACAGCTATTCAGAATTCTCAACAAGGTCAACAAGGTCGGCCCAAAACTGGCTCTCAACATCATGTCAGCCACCAACCCCGAAGCTCTCGCTTCGATGATTCTGTCAGAAGATATCGCCCGACTCACCTCACTCAAGGGAGTAGGCCCAAAACTTGCTTCCAGACTGATCGTCGAATTGAAAGAAGCGATAGCCAGACTTGGTATTGGCACAGTTACAGGTGCCGG
>JAQUZA010000461.1 GCA_028691595.1 Candidatus Rifleibacteriota bacterium | reverse complement strand
GCGAGGCTGCCAGCGATAAGTCATTGTCGCGAACCATGATTCTTCTCGGTGCAGTTGGAAGCCTTATCATGGCGGTTATCGGCAACAGCCTGGCCCGGGCTTTTGGTGCCATTGGCGCTTTGAGTCTTATCAGATTTCGAACCGCGGTTAAAAGCACGAGCGACCTCGCTTTTCTTTTTATGTCTATTGCCATCGGCATGACCTGCGGCAGTGGTTATTTTATGATCGCCACGGGTGCTACCGGTCTGTTTGCAATCTTTATCGTCATTCTTGGAAAGTTTTTGCCTGACGGTGCTACAGCCAAAGTTGCTCTTATAAGGGTTTCATACCCGTTCAAAGAAGGTTTTGCTGCCAGAATCAGCGAAAAAATGGTCGGTCTGGGGCTGCAGTCGCGTTTGCTCAGCGAAACAAGCCTCGATGGCAGTTCAGGTGCTGAGATGATGTTTGAAATTACCCTTGAAAAAGACGCGCAGGCCTCTGATTGCATCAGGCAGTTGTGCGAAATGTCGCCTGATATCAAAGCTTCAGTTGTAATTGATTAGTTGCTCTGATGAAAGCCTTTTTTGTCCGCAACTTATTTTTCCTCAGGTGGCTGTTCCTGGCTCTGCTGGTTTTTGCTGTGGCTCAATTTATCCCCGAACACCACGGTTTGCCACGGATGCCCCCCGGAAGCCCGGCAAACGACTATTTCCCTTTTGTCGTCAATCACTTCACTGTCGGGTTGCGCCCTGAAAACTACCAGTTTCTTTTTTCTGACAAACCCGACAGTCTGTATTCATTTCAGGATGCTGAATTTGTCATAAACCGTCGGCCGGAAATCTTTCGTGCCGGCCTGCGAATTCGCGGCACCCATGCCTGGAACTGGGATTTCAGTAAACCTTCTTTCAGGCTTCGCCTGAAGGGGCAAAAGCGGGTTCTGGGGCGAGAGATTCTTGATTTTATCAACCCTGACGATGCTTCGATGCTGGCAAACCTTATTTCTGATCACATTGCAGTCGAGCTCGGCATGCCTTCGCCCCGCACTAAAATCAGCACGGTGACCATCAACAATGATTACAAGGGCCTGTATCACCTTGCTGAACCAATCAACACGAAAACGCTTCAGGCACAGGGATTTTCGCGCTGTTCAGTAATCGAAGGTAATATTCGCAATTCAAAGCTCTGGGATCACCTCGAAAGCTGGGAGTTTGAAACTCCGGATAGTTTAGATACAGATGCCCCGCAAAATACTCTCAAGAGACTTCTTGAGGCGGTAAAAACCCCTGTAAATCTTGATAATATAGAAAAAATGGCAGAAGTTATCGACTCAGAAAGATTTGCCGCCTGGTCTGCTCTGATGACTGCGATCGCCAGTATTCATACCAATGACTATTTTGGGCATCTTCTGGTTTTTAATCATGATTCAAAGCGACTGTTTCCGGTAATTGCCGATCCTTCAGGTTTTGGGGTAATAACCTCCATTGCCGGCATGCACGAGGAAATTGACATCAGGGTGCCGCTTTATGAGTTTCTGACCCCTCTTTTGAACGCGTTTTTCAGGTTTCCGGAATTTCAATACCAGCGAAATGTTCTGCTTTTCAAGATTTTGCAGGCGCAGTTAAATCCGCCTCGTCTGCACGAACTTGCAAGCGGTTTTATGAACAGACTGCAGCCTTTTTTTGCTGCAGAACCCTATGCCAGCGCGTTGATCAATATTCCAAAGGTTCTTTTTTCGAGAAGAATACCGGTGTCGCCACAAACCCAGCACAAAGACGCGCAACGGCTCATAAATTTTATGAAAGCCCGCCGGGATTATCTGCTGAAAGAGTTATCAACTCTCGATGTCGAACTTGGAACCCTGGTTGAAGAAAAAACCTTTGCGGGCCGAAAATACCGGCCACTGACAATCAGAGTCAAGGGGCATTGCCCGGTCGAATGGGATTTTTCAGGTTTCAAGGGGCGAATCTTGCCAGATTATGATTTTGACGGAATTCCGGAGACCGATGCACAAGAATTCTCCGCCAGGCAGCTGTTTTTTCCGGGGTTGAGCGAAAAGGGCTTTTCAGAACCGCATTGGCTGATGCCCGGGCGGCGGCGGGCAAATTTTATTCTTGAACCTGATTTTCAGACCTATCTGGTGATGCTCAGCAGTGATAGTTTTGCAGAGTGCCTGGCGTTTCTCGAAAGCCAGGGAAAAAACGCCGTTACGGGCGAAAGGGTTGCAGTGCGTGTGGTCGCCCGCGATGCCGAAAGCCTTGTCGCTGTATCGCCGAACCCGAGATCGTTGCATGCCTGGAGAAACCGGAAAAATGTCGCGAATTAAACCCTTTTATGAGTTAAAGTTTCCAGTATCGTCTGTGAAGCGGGTTGAGCTGTTGAGTTGTCTGGCACCTCTTCTCGAAGCCGACTCTCACGGGCAGAGCGGCAGATACGACATTTTTTCGCAGTATTATGATACCCCTGACAAACAATTTTATCAGGATAAAGTCAATGGCGAGTATAGCAAAACCAAGATCAGATTGCGCTATTATCGCAGTGATAACAAAGTTGGCTGGCATTTTCCCTGCCTTGAGATTAAGCAGAGGCGCGGAAACCTGGTAACCAAGCATCGTTACGGGCTCAACCCGGATGAAGCTGCCGATGTTTTATCGGCTAACCCGGGGTTCAACCTCAGCGAGACCATTCTTGCCAGGTGCAAAGACCCTGAGTTGCGCAGTTTTTTTGCCGGCAAAATTCTTATACCCGCCGTCGCTGTTTATTATAAGCGGTCGGCGTTTCATGTCAGGGGCATCGAGGGGCTGCGATTGACTTTTGACCTTGAAATCGCCGGTCTGATGCCCGGCGGCCTCGGCAGGGCGGGTGATGCCGCTTCTGCGATATTGGCCATGCGGCAGCATGCCCCTGAGATTTTTGAGATCAAGTCTTATGGGCGACCCCCGGAAGCAATTCTCAACCGGCTGGTCGACCTGGGCGTTGTTCAGCAGAGTTTTTCGAAATACGCCCATGCCATTCAGGCCCTTCATACTCAGGGTTTGCTCAGATTGCCCTGAGGGGTTGGTTCATTCAATTGCCCAGTTCGCCGAGATTTTTGAGGGCAGGGTAGTAGTCGCTGTGTTGATCGAGTTGTTCGAGGGTGGTTTTGAATGAAGCGAAGTTTCTGGCGGTAAGGTGGGCAATGCCGATGTAATAAAGGGTTTGCTGCTTTTGTTCTGCTGACCTGGTGAATTTCAGGGCCCTGGAGAAGGCATCGACTGCGGGTTGATAATTGGCGAGATCAGAATGAACCACGCCAAGTTCATACCATAGATCGGGGTTATCGGTAATAATTGCGGTGCCTTTGAGCAACAGGTCACGGGCTTCGGCCAGTTTGCCGATTTTGCGGTAGATCGATGCAAGATGAAGAGTTGCTTCGGCATCATCAGGAGCCGACAACAGCGTTTTT
>JAQUZA010000460.1 GCA_028691595.1 Candidatus Rifleibacteriota bacterium | reverse complement strand
TGTGGTGTCGACACCTGTGGTTTTTATTGTTGCGCCAGACGGCAAAGTCGCGTATTCTCATCAGGGGCCCATGGACCTCGACCAGTTCTTTGCCGGTTTTTCAGCGATGAAAGCTTCGCAGCCAGTTGAACTGCCGCCTGAGAGGTAGGATGTTCGAAAAAATCAAAGTCGTAGATAATCATGAAATGCTGCTCGTTTCGCAACGGGCGGTTTTTGTGTTTATTGGTTTTCTGCTGCTGATGACTTTGTCGCTTATGAGCTTTTTTCTCTGGGCAGATTTTGACTACATTCTCGGGCGCAAGCATCTGGCAATGAAAGTTGGGCAAACCAGCATCAGTTTTGATGACCTCAAAAAAATTCAGAAGTTCTCGGGTGCCAGAGCCCGCAAAGCATCTGAAGCAGCCTACGCCAGCCAGCTTTTTGACACCCTGCTGATGGCAGAGGGTGGCCGAAGAGCGGGTCTAGACCGAAAACCTGAATTTCTGAAAAAAATTGAAGATTTTGATGCTGCCCTTAAAAATGCCGGCGACGATGAAACAGTAATAAAAGCAGCATTTCTTATCGAAGAACTGGCGGCAGCAAACCGTGAGCGAATTCTCAACCTCCCTGAAACCCCGGGTGCGGCCATGCCCACGTCTTCACCCGCTGCCCAACCACCAGGAGCAGGGCCAAGACTTCATCTGCGCACTATTCTAACGACCGGCCCCGATCAGATACCGCAAATTCTGGCCATGCATGCATCTGGCAGCAGCTTTGCAGATCTCAACGCCAGTTTCAGCGTCTCGCTCTATAAAAGCGTCGGCGGCGATATAGGCTGGAAAGCAGAAAACGATTTTCCGGAAGGTGTTTTTACCAGACTGCTGGCTCTGCCTGTTGCCTCTTTAACAGAGGGGTTTACTGACATGGCAGGCACCCACCTTTTTGAAGTCGTTTCGCGCCCCGAAGAAGACCCGGCGGCAGTGGCCGGAGCCACGCGGGAGCAATTGATGCGAGAACTTAAAAGCAAACGTCTGATGCGTGCGACCATTGAGCTTCGCAATCAGATAGATGCGTGGATGAACCCTGTGCTGCAGATTAAATGCCAGATATCCCCTGGCGCTGACCCTGCAGATTCTTACGAAAACCGTTAAGGAGCCCTGTTTATGAGCAAACAATCACGAAAACATTATCTGATATTGCCCTCATACCAGATAAGACTGGTGGCATTCATGTCGCTGGTAGTCTTTCTAGGATCTATCCTGCACGGTTTTTTTCTTTATCGCATAACCAGCAAAAACATTCAGGAAGGGTTTCTTTCAGCTCATAACCGCCTGCGTTCGACCTGGGAGATACTGAAACCGGCCATTATTGTAACCAATGGCTTGAGTTTCATGTTGATGTCAATTGTATTGCTTATTCTCACCATTTTTGTTTCGCACCGTCTGATCGGGCCGATGTTCAAAGTGGCCGGTCAGCTTAAAAAAATCTCTTCAGGGCAGTTATACCAGGCCTCACTCAGGTTAAGAGATGGTGATGAAGGGCAGGTTCTCTGCGAAGCCGTCAACGAACTTCAAGATAAATACCGCCAGCGCTTTATCAAGCTGCGCAAGCTAAGAACAGACCTTCACGAAGGCAAGACCGACACAACCCAGATTACCAGCCAGATAGACGACATACTCAATGAAATAGAGCTTGACGAAAAGCAGGCATGAAGAGCACCGTTAACAGATTATTGCTTTGTGCGCTGTCGGCAGCCCTGCTGCTGACGATCCGACCCGACGTTTCTGCCCAGACTGCGGATCATCAGCGAATGGCCCAGGAAGCCGGCTGTTTTACCTGCCATTATCTGCCACCCTCTGAGGGCAAGGTCCCCGGCGCTGTCAGAGAACCCGGTTCGAGCCCTGAAACCAGGGTCGACCCGGGACTTAAAAAGGGTGCCGGGCAATGGTGTATCAGCTGCCATGGCATGGAATCTATGACTCTACACCCCACCGGCGTTAAGGTTACAGCAACCCGTGATCTGCCCCTTGAAGAAGGCGAATTCATGAGTTGCCTGACCTGCCATTCGCCGCATGCACAGGCAGTAGCTTCTCAGCCATGGGCACCGCTGGCCATCAGCCCTGCTTCGCAAGACGGTTTCAGCACTTTTCTATTAAACCAGCCTAACGATGAAGGTCAGTTGTGTGCCAGATGCCATCCGGCCGGTACTGACGTTTTTTACGGCAGCATGCACAGCCCTAAAGCCTTCGACAACCGCAATTATGCCGGGTCAGAGTCGTGCAAAGAATGCCATCTCGATATTTACGATCAGTGGAAAATAAGCCCACACGCACGCATGACCCGCAAGTTTCGCAATCTCGATGACCAGAAAGATATTCCCATCGAGGAACTCGGCATACCACGCGAAAAGATTGCCTGGGTGCTTGGCTCACATTATGTTCACCGCTTCGTGGCTGAGGCCAGCGGTTCTCTAGTTGTACTGCCAAAAATCTGGGATATCAACAAGAAAGCCTGGCTACCGGTCAATGATTACGGGTGGCGTTCACGCTTCTGGCTCAAACAGTGCGCCGGTTGCCACACAACCGGCTTTTCGGCCGAAAACGACAGTTTTGCCGAAGCCGGGGTGGGCTGCGAGGCTTGCCATGGCCCGGGGTTAAACCATATCAGAACGAAATCACCCGAATACATAACTTCTCTTAAAAGCATGACGAGCGAACGCCAGGAAATGATCTGTACCTCATGCCACACCTCGGGCATAGACAACAGTGGCCAGTATAATTTTCCGGTTGGCTACCGGCCCGGCGATGATCTTAACGACTTTTTTTCGGGGCTGACCCCGAAGCCGGGCCAGTCACCCGAAAACTTTCATGGCGACGAAACCTACGAAGACCGTCGCCGCCAGTGGGAATTTCTTAAATCACGCTACTTTCTCGCCACTGGTCTGACCTGTGACTACTGCCAGAACTTCAGAAATATCAAAACAAAAGACAATTCTCTCTACCTCACCCAGGACCAGTATTGCCTTACCTGCCACACCGACCAGGTCGATCACCCGGCAGAATCGCCAGGCAGCAACTGCATTGTCTGCCATCAGCCGACCAGGCATCTTAACGGGCACCTGTCAGTTCACGACCACCGCTTCAAATTCGAATAATAGGGTCACTGGTCCTCTACCACATTTAAATTCAAGAATAGACAACATTTCCGTCATCCCCGCGCTTGTCCCCGAAAGGTGAAAACGCGAAACTAATTCTTTATCAATAAGATTCCCGCTTGCGGATCTGTCGATTTATTCTCTTAGAAATGTGATTTAAGTTTTAACAGATGCTGTTTACCGGTTCGACGGCGCAGCTATCAGCCGGGAGTCGCTTGCCGCCCTCCTGGCTCACGCGACATAAAAGCTTCCTGCTTAAATACTTTTTCTTCAGGGTTGGCTCAGAGCTGGCCT
>JAQUZA010000022.1 GCA_028691595.1 Candidatus Rifleibacteriota bacterium | reverse complement strand
AGAAACAGCTTCCTGGCAACCGCCGACATCAGCTTGCCGATCATTTCACCCGCTACTGCTTTGTCAGGCAGGCCGAGCAGAATTCTGCCATTTTTATCAATCAAATACAAACGTTGAACCGCATCGGCTTTCTTCAACAGATTGAAATTCTTCTCAACATTCGTCAAGTGGCTCGACACAAGGTTTTCAGACGAAGCAAACCTACGGTATGTCTTTTCAAGATTCCCAATGGCAACCACGAAGTTTTCGTCAAGATTCTCAATGTAGCGGGCAAGGGATTCACGCGTCTGATATTGCAAAACCTGCCTCTGCAGGGAAACAAGATTTTGCCCGAGCAGCGCCAGAATCACAATTGGAAACCCGGCGACAAAAAGTATCACCAGACCTGCGTGTTTAAAACAAAGCTGCTGCAATGTTAAACCGGAGCTTCTGGAAGTTAAAACGACATAAATCAGCCAGGGGCAGAGAACAATGCTGACAATTTTCAACAGTAGAGGGATTTTCGTTGCCATCGCCCCACCCTGGCGCTGCAAAAAATAGAGAATTTTGTCAGAATCAATCTGAGCAATAAAAAGATTGCCGCCGGAAACAGATTTTTCACTGACGAATTCGCGACGCATTGAGGTGATTTCATTGCTCAGACCGGGCAGTCCGCCCATAGAAAAGCCTTCTGGCAACTGTAACGGAAACGATTTTTCGACGGCAGAGAGGTCAATTAAACCAGCAGCAGAACCCTTGCCAAGCTGTTGATTAAACCTGCCGATCAACTGCTTGACAGCAAGATTTTCAGGAATATCGGCGAGAGAAAACCATGCGACCATGCCCCCGAGATATTTTGCCTGGTCATCCGGAGAATAAAAAAGATTCCAATAAAAATAGCCAGGTCGTCCTTTGATGAGAACCCTTACCAGACTTGATCGATGCGAAGCAAGTTCGCCCGGGCTCACCGCTCCGAGAAAGGTTTCAAAGATTGCCTGATATCGAAGAAGCAGCCTGTCATCTCCCTCGGTCTCCGGTTGTGAAAGTGCCTCAAAAATTCGCTGAATAACAGCCCTGAGGGTTTCCGATTCACCCGCAACAGGAATGAGCCGACGCTGGTTGTCGAAAAACCTGAAGTTTACAAACCCAAGCCTCTGTTTTTTCAAAGCCTGAAGATGGCGACCGATATTCGTTGAAGTGACAGGTTCTTCGATCAACATGCCATAAGCGCTGTTAATCTGCCGTTCGATGAAAAATGCGTCATCAGCTTCCCTGCGAATCTGAGACAGCTCTTTGTGAATGAGTGTCCGATTCGACGATGCGATTTGCGCAAAATACCCGGCTGTGACATGCTGCAAAATTACGATCGCTACCACAACCGGAAGCACGGTCAGAAGCAGCAGGCTGGTAAAAAAGGTAGTCTTTGATTCAACTGGCATTTTATTCATTTTATCTTGATTGGATTTCTCTTAGGTTGAGCGTTAAGCCATCATAGCATTAATGACAAGAATAGAGTATTCTGATATCATTAAGGGTGTAATTAATTATTATATCGTTCGAGGATTCTATGAAAAGAGCTTTTCAGGCTATTTTTTTCTTCTTCTTTGTTATTGCATTCTCATACGCTGTTCTGGCATCTGGTCTTAATCCTGAGGCGGAAGCTTTTTACAAAAAGGCTGAAGCGGCCTTTGTCAGCAAAGACCTTGACACCGCCGAAACCAATCTTCTTGAAGCCTTGAAGCTTGAACCAGACAATGCTGTTTACCGCTATATTCTCGGGCAGGTTCAATTCATGAAAGAAAACTTTCTTGAAGCCAAGAACAACCTCGAAATTGTATCCAGATCTAGACCATCACCGGATAAAGGCGATGATTACAACACCAAACTGAAAAATTACAAAAAGAAGATCAAAGATCTCCAGGAAAAGTTTAACACTGCCGGCACGTCCAAATTTCAGATATATGAAAAAAACAAAGACAGTGGCCAGAAACTCAAACTTGCGGTGACAATCTTTCAGGCATTCAAACTTAATCCACCCCTGCGCTACAAAAATTTCAAACTGCTCGAAGAAGTCATGGGTATCTACGAATCTGCTCTCCAGGCATCTTTCGATGGAAAAGAATGGCAGAAAGACCCAATGCTGCAACTCGCATTTCTCTACGAAATTGCCAACAAAAAAGACAAGGCGGCAGAAGTCTACATGCGTGCCCTTGACTACGTTGATAACCCGAATGAAGAGTTTGTAATAACTCATAAATTTGACTATCTGAACCGCTCTAACAAAGAAAAACTCCTTGACACTATCGAAGCCGGCGACTTCACCCGCCAGGATCTCGAAGAGTTGATCGGCAGCGGCAGCCAGAAAGTTACCGAAGAAGACAAGCAAAAAATCGAAGATATCATCACCGATGCCCGTTCAAAACTTGAAGATGCCACCACTGATGAAGAACGCGAATCAGTTCTTGAAGAGATCAAGGCAACAATAATCGAAAAACAGAAACGTGGCGAACTCCCCGGCCAGGAAGAACTCAAGAAAAAACTTGAGAAAGAAGGCAAGACCATGGAAGACTACCTCAAGGAAAAAGGCCTTTGAAAAAGCTGGCGTTTCCAGAAACAAGCCTTTCTGCAGTCTTTTTTAGCCGGCCCGCAGCAAAGGTTGGCATGACTCTGATTGAAATTGTCATGGGTGCTTCTATTCTGGCCATGCTTTTCTTTTTCAGCTACAGACTTTTCTCTTCGTTCACCCGCACCCAGGAAGTCGGCCATTGGGCTGCAACAACGACCAAGCAACTCCGAAATGGTCTGACGCTGCTGCGCAACGAAATGTCGCGCGCTACCAAGCCAGAGGTTGTCACCCAGAGAGGCTCAGTTCCTTTTGATACGGGCAACGGCGACCGTGAGCTCTTCATGTATGTCCCCGCTACTATTCCATTTGAGACAGAGAACGTCAGCGTCGACCAGAAGCTTCTGCATTTTTACATGTGCCGCCCCGGGAAACAAAGCCTGCCAGGCGAAACCGACATTGCCCCGGAAATCCTCTCCGGGACTCTGTATCTCGAAGGCGGAAAGTTGAAATACCGGCGGCAGATTGTTACTCAACCTGCTGATTATCCCGAAAAAATAGGAGCTCAGTCGCAAATAATTGCCGAACACATCAGCAAAATTTCCATTACTGTCAGCGAAGTTGCTGATCCTGACGACCTTTCTGTCAAAAACCGAAATCTGCTGACGATTGCCCTGACCTCTCGACACCCTCGTTATACAGCTTCGACCGTTACCGAAAGTCTTGAAGGAACCTTTGAAGTTCTGGTTCGTCGCGGAGGTCACCCATGAAAAAACTTAGAGGTGTCACCTTCGTTGAGATCATGATTGGCGTTTTAATATTGGGAATGGCTTTATTGCCTATCATCAAGATGCTTGGCGGTTTCAGCAGCGGTACAAAAGCTGACCGAAGTGAGGCTGAAGCATTGCAGTTCGCCTGCGACCTCATGGACAACATTCTAATGAAAATGGATTATGACCCGGGTGCAATCGCCAGCCCAGCCTGGCAGATAGTTGAACGTGGGCACACTGATATTCGTTACCAGATTCTGGTAAGGCCAGTTGCCTGGCCGGCAATAATCAAACCGGTTATCCGATATCATCCAACCTGCGCGGATGGAGTTGAGAAAACTCCGCTGGCAAAGCTCGAAAGTGACATTCTCAGCGAAACGCGAGATCTTGCCACAATCGACAAAGAAACTGTCGACAGACTTGGTCTAGACGCGTCACAAAACAATTTCGATCTTTGCGATGTCAAGGTTATAGTTGACTGGAAGCCAAAGGGCACAGCAGACACGGAGTTTATGAAGCATCCGATTATTCTGATTTCCAGAAAGGCCCGCCTATGAAAACAGCGCAAAGAAAGGGCATCGCGATACCTCTGGTGTTGATGTTCGTTTTTGTGGTGGCGGTATATTTTTTCTCAATGGTTTTTACCCGCACCGAAACGAGACGACAGGGTCTTTCCAATCTGAATCAACGACAGGCTTACTACATGGCCATGGGTGGTATTCAGCACGCGCTGCTTAAAATAAGACTTCTGCATCGTGAAGCCTACGATGCCGGCAGCCTAGTGCGCGGAATCTGCCCATTCTTCAACCCTTACGGCAATAATCTTGTCGCTACCGACCTGAGTGCAGGCACCAAAACCCTGAAAGCCCGTAATATTTTCATGACTGATCTTAATTCAGGTCAGTTGCCAATCGCAATTTTAAACGATGGCGGCCCCGACTTTTCCATGTCTAATGACGATGAATTTGTCTGGGGTTACAACGTAACGGGCCTTGAAGTTTCGACTTATTATACATCCGCAGATGATGGCTCAGTCAGGCAGGTTGCAAAAGTGACCGCCCTGGGGTCTTCATATGATCCGCGGGTAAGTAAAACAGGTAAACGCGAAACCGTTACCAAATCAATAGAACTTCATAGAAGAATTCAATAACCTGGAGATTTTATGAAAAAAATGGCTCTGGCAGCTCTGCTTTTGATTACTTCAACCCAGACCGGGCATTGCGAAGTGGCTCAGGTTTCTGATGTACTTAAACAGACCGGTGAATTGATGAAACAGCGAAAATACACAGAAGCCAGAGAATTGGTTACTGAAAGCCTGAAGAATGACGAGAAATCATTTAATCTCTGGCTGGCTCTGGGTTATGTTCTTGAGGCTGACGGCCAGTATGAAAAAGCTCTTGAAGCCTTTTACCGTGCCAGAGATCTCAAGGCCGCGCTCAGGGGTTTGCAGACGCGAATTTCAAGGCTTGAGAATCTTCTTAAAAATGCACCTGAAAGTGAAAACGGAGCTGATTCTTCTTCTGCCTACCTTGCCAGAGCCGTTTATTATGTTGAGTCCGGAAATACCAAAAGAGGTCTGATAGATTTTGTGAAAGCAGTTGATCTCGATCGAAGCCTGATCGGTTCTCAGCAAAAATTGATCGAACTGGGGCTGAGTTTTTTCTCTAACCCCAAAAATCTGTTCACGCTCGAAGAAAAGACATGCTACCTGGGCTTCTATTCATTCTTCGCCGGCGACTATGAAAACGCAGCCCGCGAGCTCAAAGAGTATGTGGCCAAATACCCCGACGGCAGTGAAATAAAGAACGCCAGAAGCAAGCTCGAAGAAATTGCTCTTCTCGAAGAACAGCTTAAATCAGCGAGTCAACAAAAAAAACCAGCTCCGAAACAGGCAAAAGATAAAACAGCCCCGGAAGTTAAACCAGTTGTCACAGTATCACCCCCGGCCAGTCTTCAGCAAAATGTCCCGGAAGCAGTCTTTGAAGAAAAGCCGGCTTACGTGGCCCCACAAGTTCAAGACGAATATGCCGCCCTTGATTCTGCACAACTTTTCAGCGAAGCTATGGCTATTGCATCAGAAAGGCCATTAAAAGCTATTGGCATTCTCGGCAAAGCAATTAAAAGCGGCAATGCCAGCCCGGAAGTTTATGGCAGCCTGGCAGATATATACGCATCCCGAAAAGGCTTTGAAAAAGATGCAATCTCTACTTATCGCGAAATAATGGAAAAGTTTCCTGGCACTTCTGCAGCGGCAGATGCAAAGCAAAAGATCCTAAAAATGAGCCCGAGCCCTGAACAGAGGGCCCGGGAAGTTAACGAATACTTTTTAAACAAGCAGTAACCAAGGCCACACTGGCCGGTCAGTTTTCACGGTTGCGACGATCTTCAATTGTCCTGATTAATTCACGGCTTGGAGGAATAATTCTGAACCATAGTTTCATGGTTCTGGAATTGTTTTTGTCGTCTTCAGCCTTGAGCGTGAGCGAACATTCTTCAGATGAGCCGCCAGAAGGATTATGGAAGATGTAATCAGGCCACCAGACCTTATCAACGGCAACCTCACCCTGATAACCCGGTACGTCGGTCAATTTGATTTCAGCCGTTACGTAGCCGGAAACGCTCTTGAATCTTTCACGGGCCGGGGCTGAGTCGGTCTTGACTCCATTGGCAACTGCGGCGGTAAGATTGCATGGGTTGATATTATCGAAAGCCCAGTATCTGAAAACGAGACGGTCACGAGAACCCTGCTGAAAAGCCATTTTCTTATTATTATAGGTATCTGCACCGTTCCAATAGCCATTTTTCCAGAGTTTTGCCTGATCGGCTGCCGGAAAAGCAAAAAGCCATGGCTTGAATTTTCCGGTATCCATGCTGTCTTTCATTGGCAGATAGAGGTCATTTTCGATATCATCTTTGAATTCCCAGGCATTGTCGTTATAGTATACTGAAGCGGACATATAGGTTTTATCGTCGAGGTTTGAATCAGGCGCATGAACCCAGTCGTCAGTACCGGCACCTTCGATGGCTTTGCCGAGATTATCGCTCTCACCCATGGCGTAGAGATTACCAAATACAGCAGCCTTTTCATTTTTAGAATTCACAACTTCTACAGCAATATTTGGCCGACCGGTGTCGAGAAGGCTGGTGACATAGTTGAATTTTCCCCAGGCTCCACCCGGCGCAGAAACAGTCGAAGGCAAGGCGCAACCACCGAGGCTACCACCAGTCACAAGTTGGTCTGCATCGAGCTTAACGAGTTTGTCAACATTGGCGGGTGCCTTAACGGTATGCACATAATCTGTCGCAATCGGAAGAAAGGCAATGTCAGCGCCGGAGAATTTATTGCCGAGGAGCTTGCTTATAGATGTTGCACCGGTAAACGATGGTGTGCGATTGCTGGCGACAGTATTTACAGTGCCATCAGGGTAGGAACTTCTCACAAGTATACCATCAGAGGCTGAAACGAACATCTTCAGCGCTTTTGCCCAACCAAAATAATAGGCTTTGCTGCCATCGACAGGGATTCCTTCTGTGAGCATGTTTTTGGTTGGAGCAGTGGCCTTGAGGTCATCGGTAATAGAGAGCATACAGCCAACCGAATTATCGGCAAGACCAGTGCCCATTGGCTCGTCGAGTGCATCAGCATCAACGGTTACCAGATATGATGAATAACCTTTCCAGCGATACTCATCGCGAAGAAGGCCGAGAGAATCAACTGCGGTACCTGCTTCGTTATAAATTTTAAAGTCAGAGACCTGCATCTTGCTGCTATCGGTTGATTTCCAGAGAAATTTTTGCAGCGGCAAAACAAGAACGTCGTTAACAAGAGGCATGGGGCCGGCGTAAGTACGTGGGTCACCTGCCACCTTGAACCCGGCATAAGCAGGAACGCAGACATTGTAATGCAGAGTTGGCAAAAGGTTCTTTTCATGGAAACCATCTTTGACCGGTTCAAGATAGCGTGCAAAAACGTCGGGGTTTCCTGTTTCATCCTGGGGGCGCTTATTCGCTTCAACATAGGCAAAATCGCCAAGATCGCCAAAAACATCGAATATATTGTTAAAGCTGCCGTTAGCACCAATTACCGGATTATTATCAAAAACCCTGAATTTTAAATTACCGTTTTGAACGAGGGTTTCTCCGGTTTTTCCGGTTACTCCTGTTGATTCCCAGGCGTAGTGGGCGGGGGGCTGTGTATCAGCAACTACAACATAAACCATTGTATTGCGACCCACAGAAGAATTGCCGCTAGAATAAAGGCCACGAACGAAAACACCACCAACTGCATAGCTGTTAGGGCGAACGTCGTAAAAATTCTTTTCGTCAGACTGGTCGGTTATCTTCGTGCCTTCGGGCTTGAGTTCGGCTTCGACTTCGATCCAGCACCATACGCAGTCTCGTGCGGACTCAAGACCAGAATTAAGGTCTATTACCCAATAGTCAGGAGCTGAGGGCGAAGAGAATGTTACAGAGAGTTTTGGTTCAGAAATCTCTGCCTTATCTGATGATGGGGGATAGACGAAGAATTTGGTATCATAGCGCCCGGTCGGGTAGTAGTCAGTATCACCGGCACCCTGCATAGCGATGAATCCGGCCTTAACAATCGCTCTGGCCTCTTCAGCCTTGTCAACAGTGAATTCAACGTCATCAGCATCAAGAAATTTTCGAGTTACAAGCGCACCGGTCTGAATTATTGAGCCGGAGCGCTGGGTAAGCGTTGCGTCAAGATTTGCTTTAAGAGCATCGACACCACCCGGGTCATTCGGGCTGATTTTAAAATCATCAAGGCCCTTGGCACCGTCATCACCCTGGGGGTCTTTTGCTGCAGCAGCGATTTCTTCCATGTCGAAATCAGCAGGCAAATTGGCGGCTGTATCAAGATAAAGAGCCCTGATTACAGGGTCTTGCCAGATTGTCAGCAATGCTCTTACTGCTGTATCGCGATCGTAAGTCAGATGCCAGATTGCTTTTTCGTTTGGTGAGTCGGGGGCAATAATAGCACTGGGGGGAGCCTCAAAATTGACAAATTTGAGCCCGGTTGCCGTAGGTGGAAATGTGCCGTCACGGTAGTCACCACCACCGTTGCCTGAGATTGTCCAGACGGGGAGTGGGGCATCAGCGATTGTCGTCCCGCCGACTCCTTTTACTGTGCCTTCCTCCCAATAGGGGGGGACCGGGTCAGTTGCCGCTCCTTCGAGAACACCTTCAAAAACAAGAGTGGTGCCGGCCGGAACGACAAGAAGCTTCATAGCTTTATCTACCCAGCCTTTGTAGTATTTTCCGCCTTCGAATGGAGTGCCCTCAAGACCCTGAGTTGGCACTATCGTCTTGTTGCCACCACTTCCCTGGCCGGGGGGGTAAGAAATCAAACCTGTTACCGGGTCGGCTGGCCCTTTAGCAGAGCAACCCTCGACCAGGTCTGGAGCAAACAGAAACAAACTAAGGGTCAGCGCCAGAAACGGCAGATATTTTTTTTGCATAGTTCCCCCTCGGGATAAACTTCGTCTACATATTCATACGTTAATTATACCCGAAAAATTTCAGTTTTTTTAACGAGAGAGACTTTATTGATTTTATCATAAATTTCATTATACTCAGCTTCACATGGGCCTGATTTTTCGGCATCGGCCGCACCAGCCGCGAGACCCAATACAGCAGATTCCTGAAGGCTCATACCGTTTCGACGGCCATACACAAAACCTGCCAGCGTTGCATCGCCGCAGCCAACCGCGCAAATCTCGGCAGCAGGAGCGGGCATAAATTCAAAAACAACCCGGCCGTCCCATAGAATAACTTTGCCGCGGCCGTTGGTTATCATTGCACCCCAGATGCCAAATTTTTCAAGATGACCAAAAAAATCTGCGCCTTGCCCTTCACAGAAAGGGTCGAGTCCAAAGGTTTCCAGGGCCTCGTCACGATTGTGCTTGAGAAAAAAACCACCAGCTTCGCAAGCCTGGCGCAATGGCTCTCCTCTGGCATCCAGATAAATTTCACCTTTAAAGCTGCGCAAACGTTCAAGCACCCGGCGATAAAAATCCTGATTGCTTCTTCCTGGAATAGTGCCTGACATAGCGACAATTGAAGCTGACCCAGCCTCATCATCAATAAGATCGAGCATGGCCAGAATCTCTGGCTCTTTAAGTTCTTCGCCATCCTCGATCCACCAACGGTGGTTGCCAGGGGAACTTGAAAACAATTCTATTCCCATACGGGTTTCAGCGCTTGACCTGATAAACTTTGCCGGAATGCTCTGCTGCTTCAGTTCGGCAGACATCCGCTCGCCATTGCCACCACCGGCAAAAGACAAGGCAAGAGCGGGTCGTCCGAATGTTTTCAGCATTCTGGCGACGTTGATCCCCTTCCCACCAACTGTGTATGGAATATGCGCCACTCTGGTGCCGCCAGACGGGTGATTGTCTGAACTAAAAATCTTGTAATCGAGAAGAGGGTTGGGTGTTATGGTTAAAATCATAGAGCTCCCGTAGCAGTTTACAATAATGCCCGATTAAAGTATCATCCTACCATGCAAAATGAAACCTTTTCCATCTTGATTTTTCATGGTTCGGCCCGTTCTGAAGCGAATTCAGCAGCCAGAACTTTTGCCGGACAACTCGAATCTGGTTCTGGCTGCAGAAATTTTTCTGTCTGTTTTTTAAAGGGTGCTGTACCAGAGCTTGAAGACGAGATCACCAGGGTAGCTACAACCGGGTGGCGTAATATTCGCCTGATTCCACTTTTCCTTCTTCCCGGCACCCACACCGGATTTGACATTCCAACCGCTGCAAAAAATGCCAGGGCAAAGTTCCCTGAGGTAAAAATAGAGATTCTTGCCTGTCTGGTCAACTGGCCTGAGTTTTTAGACCTGGTGGCGAAACAGATTAAGGCGCACACTGCATGATTGACTCAGCAGGCAAAAGTTTTTTACGTAAAACCATTTTTGCGGCCATAGTCGCTGCGAGCCTTCTAGGTGCCTCTGTAACCGGTTTTTTCTTTGGCTGGAAACAGGTAAAATTACCGCTCATCGTGGCAGTGACTTTTCACGGAGTCACAGAAAAGCCAATGCACCCATGGGAAATAAAGCCTGAAGCGCTCTTTGACTTCATCAATCAGTTCAAACGTCATGACTACAAAGCTCTTGACCCGGCCAGTTTAAGCACAATGCTCGATAATGGTTTTTCCGGAAGGCACTTTCTTGTAACATTTGATGATGGGCTGATTTCTTCAGTTGAAACCATAAAAACGCTTTATAGAGAGCATGCAATAAAATCGGTGTTTTTTATAATTACCAGTCTGGTAGGCACCCCCGGTTACGTTGACAAGCTTACACTGCTCGACCTGCAGAATAATTTTGGCTGCCATATCGCTCTACATGGCCGTCGTCACTATGAGGTCAGCAAGATACTCAACGAGGGTGGCAATCTGACAGAAGAAATCGAGACTGCCAGAACAGACCTTTCAGCCATGATGCACAATATCGTTGACTGGTATGCCTACGCCTACGGAGATTACAACGCTTCTGCCACTGCCTGCATTGCGTCTACCGGCATAAAGCTCGCCTTCACCATCGATGGCGAAAATATCAGGCAAAACGATAAAAGAATGATGCTTCCGAGGGTAATGTATCTGAAAGGCGCAAAAGAAGCCGGAGAAGCAGACCCCTCCGACTGGTTGCCACCGGCAAACGCAAGCACAGGCTCTTTAACCATAACCTTATCGCTTCTGGTAGGTTTTCTGGGTTTAAGCTGGGCGATAAAATTTCTGACATTCTTTTCGGCATGGAAATCAGCCAGAAATAAAGCTCAGCCGCCAGCAGTCGGATAGAACTGAATTGAAAGTTGAAAGCAGGGTAACCTGTAAGCCGGGTTCTGTACCTCGTTAGAGGCGTCGGTCATCTATCTGGGATCAGAGTTACCCCTGACCTCAAGCGACTTACCCGGGGTAGTAGCGAAACGGGCCGTTTCATCCCCCTGTTTAGTCTTGCTCCGGCGGGGTTTACCAGAAGACGCTGTCACCAGCGCTCCGGTGCGCTCTTACCGCACCTTTTCACCCTTACCTGTGTCTCGCGACCATCGGCGGTGTATTTTCTGCTGCACTGTCCGTCCCCGGAAAATTCCTTTTCCGAAGCCTGGGTGTTACCCAGCGCCATGCCCTGTGGAGCCCGGACTTTCCTCATCCTTGCGGACGCGACCGACCGGTTACCCTGCAATTCAACCTATTCAATCCGAACATTCCGGCGAGCGCCGGTTAGTCTCATCATCAGGCCGGCTCTTCCTGGTGGGTAAACCGGCTCTTTCTTGCGGCGCGAGAAGCCACAACGTTCACACGCATAAATTTTGCGCTGCAACCCCAGAGTATTTTTTCCTGGTTCTTTGAGCATTTCGCTGCTTACTTTCAGGGCACCGTTGCACCTCGGACACCTTTCAACAAAGAAAATAATATAAAACAGAAACAGGCCAATAAGCAGAGCCAGCAAAATTTCTTTAGAGGTCCAGAGGAAGTAACGAAGATCAAAAACTTTGGCAGAGCCAGTGGCGCGTTGTTCGTCTCTCTTCAGTTCGTCGAGTAACATGCGTCTGATTGCCCGAACCCCTTCGAGAAAGCCAATACCATCATTGTTGGCGGCATTATTTGGCAGAATCACCTGATTCAAAATTTTCTCGCCCATTTCCCGGGTAATCAAATACTTTAAACCAATGCCAACTCTAAGGTGCACCTTTCCATGGGCCGCTCCTTCGGGCAGAAGAGCATAGACGAGAATACCACGCTTGTCGAGGCTGATGGATCTGATCCATTCTGAGAAAAATGCTTCAACCTGGTTCTGCCCATCGGCGAGATTTTCGATACGAACTGTCTTAATGTGAACCCTGATGCGCATTTTTTCTTCAATTTCAGCGCAGTCAGAAACGATCTGAACCCGCAATTCCGGTTTAATAAGCTCGGCACGGTCATCAATGTATTTTGCAGCATCGGGAACCTGTGCTTTAACAACGGCAGAATCGCTGGCAACAGGCAGAGGTGTGGCATTAGAAGCAATCTGGGCGAAGCAGCACATTGCTGACAAAAGAAAAAACAGTGTCAGAAAAATCTTAAAATCAGCCGCTTTTGCGAGAGAATTCATAAGCTAGACTCTTTGACCTGACCAGTGCAGTAGTACTCCGCAATTGGAACAGGGCTCAGCCTCATCGTGAGAGGTTACAGCGCTGAGTAACCCGCCGGGAAAACCCATTCCACATGCAGGACAAGAAGGGTTTTCAATTGAAAAAAGAACCTGCCCATGTTTTTTATGCCGCAGTTCTTCGTATTTTTCGAGCAGGTCACTGTCAATTTTCAGGCTGACCTGTGAACGCTCGGTCTGAATGAGGTCCATGCCCTTACGAATGCCGGTTATTTCTTCGGCGATACGTATTTTAACTGTTTCGAGATGTTCGCGACGGCCCGCAATTACCTTTTGCCCTTTGGCTGTATCAGCTTCAAGGGTTTCAATTTTTTGCATGTCTTCAAGAATCTTGCCTTCTTCTTCGTTGATGCGGGCGCGTTTGGCAGCAAGTTCTTTTTCGAGGGCCTTATAGCTTGCTGGCGACAGACCTGCAGTCTGCATCTTCAGTTCGGCAAGTTGTGCCTGCTGGCTTAGATCTTCAACCTCAGTCTCAGCCTTGCGGCGGCGTAATTGAATTTTTTTTAGCAGAGCAAGTTTTTTTTCGATTAACTGGCCGTCAGCCTCGATTTCATTTTGCATACGCTGTATTTTTTGTTTACGCTCTTCGATCTGAGCTTTGGCTGCGTCTATCTTCAGGTCCAGGTCTTGGAGCGGAACCAGCGGCTTACATGGTATCACTTGCTACCTCAAATGATTAAATTTTATCAGGCTGTAGGTTAACAGAACCATTCTCAGGTGTCAATCGTTTCAATCAACCCATATCTTGCTATTTCGGCATTTGATGAGGGTTTTGCCTTATTTTGCATTGACCGGAGCAAATAAAAATGCTATAATGCCATTTCTCATCAAGCTGGAGGTAGTCATGGATTCAATCCCTACAATCGCAATTATCGGTCGGCCAAATGTTGGCAAATCTTCTCTCATGAACAGAATCGTCGGCTACCGGCACGCCATAGTCGACCCAACTCCTGGGGTTACCCGTGACCGCAACTACGCTGAATCCACCTGGAATGGACGGCGCTTCAATCTTGTCGACACCGGCGGTCTCGACCCGGACGACTCAAAGCCCATTATGACCTCGATCAGGCAGCAGGTTGATTTTGCACTGAATGAGGCCGAAGCCATCATTTTTGTCTGCGATGGTCAGGCAGGTCTGGTACCCGACGACAAACAGATATTGAATTTTCTCCGCAAGCAGTGGTCGAAGCACCCGATGTATGTTGTTATCAACAAGCTTGACAACCCAAACAACGATCTTCAGCTTTCAGAATTCTATGAGCTTGGCATAGATCCGATATACCCGATTTCTGCTGTGCATGGGCACGGTGTGGCAGACCTTCTCGATGTCGTGGTCGAAAAGATGCCGCGAAACATGCTGTCTGAAGAAGATGAACAGCGCCAGGCCCGCGAACTCGAGCGAATCGCCATCGTTGGCAAGCCCAATGTCGGCAAATCGATGCTCTTCAACAAACTGATCGGCGAAAGTCGCTCGATCGTCGACAATGTCGCGGGCACTACCCGTGACACCATTCTCTTCAAATTCACCCGGGCGGGCAAAACCTACAATTTTATCGATACCGCAGGCCTTAGAAGACCGGATCGACAAAAAGACGATGTTGAGCAGTTTTCGGTTTATCGCACACTCGGTGCCATAAAGAGCACTGATCTGGCCATTCTGGTAATGGATGCCTCACTGGGTGAAATCACCTACCAGGACAAACGTATCGCCGGCAGAATCATTGACAGCGGCGCAGGTTGTATCATCGTCTGGAATAAATGGGACATTTCAAAACATGATGAACATTTCTGGACTCAGCTGATCCGCCAGACACGCGAAGAATTTCCCCTACTTGCATTCGCACCGATGGTGGCGACTTCTGCCAGAACCGGCCTCAGAGTTAATAAGCTTTTTGACATGATTGACCATGTTCAGGAAACCGGACGAAGGCGCATTGCTCCAGAAGTTCTCAAATCAATTCTCTTTGATGCGCTCACAATTCAACCACCGCCGGCATTCAAGGGTCGCGAGCTCAAACTCAAATCAATTATTCAGCTTGAAGGGCCACCAATAGTCTTTAAGCTCAAATGCTCAGAGCCCAAAGGTGTTCATTTTTCCTACCAGCGCTATCTCTTGAACCACATCAGACAGGAAGAAACCTTTGAGGGATGGCCGGTAAAGTTAATAACAGGACATTGACCGATGCCTTACGCGTATGCAGCTCTAATTGGTTATATTTGCGGTTCAATACCGACCGCCTACTGGTTGTGTCTGCTTGTTTACCGGCTGAATATTTTTGAGCGCGGCAGTTGTAACATGGGTGCAACCAACGTCTACCGGGTTCTTGGAACCTGGCCGTTCGCGTTCACTCTGGCCATCGATGTTCTCAAGGGAATGGCCGCAGTTTTAATTTGTGCCTCGCTCTGGCCTGCCTACCCGCCGGTGGTTTTCATTGCCGCGGCAGCAGCGCTTTGTGGGCACACTTTATCTTTCTGGGTTAAGTTCAGGGGTGGCAAGGGGGTAGCTACTGGTCTGGGCGTGTTCATGGCTCTGGCCGGCAAAGCTGCTCTGGCCAGTTTAGTGGTATTCATCGTCACCCTGTTCATTGGCCGGATGGTTTCTTTGAGTTCAATTTTTGCTGCCGGGCTGCTGCCATTTTTCATTTATGGCTTCAATGAGCTGGGGCCAGTTTACAACCCATACATAACGGGCTTTTCGGCAATAATTGCCGCCTTTGTCATATTTAAACATAAAACCAACCTGCTGCGCATTTTTAAAGGCGAAGAAGCTAAACTCGCCTGGCATCGGGGGAAAAAGATCACCGATGCGGCAGATGCGCGGCAAAATGGCACGGAGGAAAGCAGATGAAATTTGCAGTCATCGGCGCAGGTTCCTGGGGAACTACTTTGGCAAACCTGCTTTGTCATAACGGACATGCTGTTAAACTATGGGCCCGCGAGCCCGAGGTTGCGTCAGGCATCAACAACGATCATCGCAATCCATTTTTTGTCAATCACCTCGAGCTTCATGAAACGCTGACGAGCACCTCTGATCTTGCAGCAGCGCTGGAAGGGGCAGAAATGGCGGTTTTATCAATTCCATCAGGATTCATAAGATCGGTTATCGAGCCTTATAAAGACCAGCTCAAAAAGCTTGCGGGCATTGCCAACGTTGCCAAAGGCTTCGAAAGAGGCAGCGGACGAAGAACCTCACAGGTAATCTGTGAAATTCTCGGGGTTGAGCCTGAATCGGCCGAAGACAGATTTGCCTGCCTTTCTGGCCCGAACCTTGCTGATGAAGTCGCCCAGAAAAAACTCGGGGCATCGGTAATTGCCTCACCAGATGACGAGCTGTCGGCAAAATTACAGCACTGCTTTTCGACACCCTACTTCAGAGTATACAGACACACCGACCGCACCGGAGTCGAACTTGGCGGCACCCTGAAAAACATTTTTGCAATTGGCGCAGGCATCGTCGATGGTCTTGAGCTTGGAGACAACGCCAAAGCCGCCTATCTTACCCGCAGTCTGCACGAACTGGTGAGACTCGGAACCGCTCTCGGTGGTGAAGCCCAGACTTTTTATGGCCTAACCGGCCTCGGCGACCTGATGGCAACCGC
>JAQUZA010000459.1 GCA_028691595.1 Candidatus Rifleibacteriota bacterium | reverse complement strand
CTTATAATGGATCTTCTCGTCGTACTGATGACCGGAGCCTGCACCGACGTTGAATATGTCAAGGCAGAGCGTGTCAACAGCCTTTCTCCGTTTGGCCCCGCCGTCATGGAAGAACAGGGCGTTGGCATCACTCTCGATGAATTTGAGACGCAGTCAAAATCAGGGCACCTTGCCGGCCACGTCGGTTTCAATGAATCAGTTAACATGATCTGTGATGCCATCGGCTGGAAACTCGACAAACCTGTTGAACAGACCATGGCTCCGATTGTTTCAAAGGTTCTGCGCAAAACAAAATATGCCGAAGTTAAGCCCGGCAACGTCGCTGGCTGCACCATGAAGGGCTTTGGCTACGTTGATGGCAAGCTCGCCGTCGAAATGATTCATCCCCAGCAGATCGAACCAGAACTCGAAGGTACCGACACCGGTGATTATGTCGTTATTAAAGGCACCCCGAACGTCAATCTGGCCAACAAACCCGAGGTTCCAGGTGGCATCGGCACCATCGCCATGTGCATCAACATGATTCCCCAGGTTATCAATGCCAGACCCGGCCTGCACACCATGCTCGATCTCCCGGTTCCCCGTGCTATCATGGGCGATATGCGCGAACAGATTCACGACTGATGCCTGATTCTCTCTAAGTTGAACCCGGAGGCAGAAACACACAGTTCCTGCCTCCTTTTCATAGGGGGCAATCAAGAAATCACCTATTGCCGGCTCCCTTTTGCGAAGCCATTTAACCTCTTTTTGCGGAGTTTACCATGGACCAGTTCATGACCATACTGCCCCCCGTGCTGACAATTACAGCAGTAATAGCGACTCTTGGCGCTTCTTACTGGCTTTTGCTCGGCAAAAATCCCAACCTTGGAAATGAGCGCCGGTTTCCGCGCCAGATTCTTCTGCTCGGGCTGACGATTGCCGGGTTGTTGACCATAGTCTTCGCACTACCCATAAGCGAAAATTCGCGTAATCAGTTAATCGGGCTGATCGGGCTGGTGATTTCAGGCATAATCGCCCTCTCATCGACAAGCATCGTTTCTAACCTCATGGCCGGAATCCTGTTGCGCATAACCATGCCATTCCGAACCGGCGACTTTATAAAAGCCGCCGACTTTTTTGGCCGGGTTTCTGAACGCGGGCTGTTCGACACCGAAATTCAAACAGAAACCCGTGACCTTATTGCGCTGCCAAACACTTTTCTGATCACCAACCCGGTCACCACCATTCGCAGTTCCGGTACAATCATCTCCGCTACCGTTTCTCTTGGCTATGATGTTCACCATTCCGAGATTGAAACCGCCCTGATCAGAGCAGCCGAAAACTCTGGCCTTGAAGAACCTTTTGTTCATATTCTCGAACTTGGAAATTTTTCTGTAAACTACCGCATCTCCGGGTTGTTAAAAGAGGTTAAAACATTGATAACTGCTAAATCAGACCTCTTTCAGCACGTTCTCGATGCCTTACACGAGCAAAACATCGAAATCATGTCACCTGGCATCATGAACCAGAGGCGTATTCCTGAAGACAAAAAGGTTATTCCGGCCAGATCAATTAATAACAAGCCTGAAACAAGAACAAATGCTGAGACAATCGCTTTTGACAAAGCCGAAGCGGCCGAGGCTGTCGAAAAAACCCGACAGAATCTGCTTCAGGACATTGAAAGGCTCGAGGCTGAAATGAGCGAAGCTCCAGAAGAAGCAAAACAGCAGATCACGAAAAAAATAGAAGAATGTCGTATCAATCTGCAATCACTCGACAAAGAAACAGAAAACGCCGAGCAGTACCCGCCCGAAGAAACTACCGCCGAAAGCAGGCAAAAACACGAATCGACAACCGAAAAATGAACAGCAGCCCGAATCTATTTTAAATAACCAACTCATCGAGACGAGGCCTGTCGTGGTTAATTATTGCCTGAGCAGACCGGTGAAGTTAGAGAAAAGCTTTAGAATATATTCGTAAATTTCGTCGACCAGTTCGCGAATACGTTCAATCGCTGCGGCTTTTGAATCTTCTTCGTCAGTCAAAGCTTCTTCTTCAACTGTATCAGCTGTATCAGTTGTATCAGTATCTTCAACAGAACCTTCAGAAACCGGTGTTGATTCATCGAGGGGAATACCAGCATCTTCGCCGGAAACGGCTTCAGAATCGTCAGCAGGCTCATCGGCAACGACCTCGTCTTCAGAGCCTTCAAGCAGGTCATCGCCAGATTCATCGCCCGCTTCGAACTCTGATTCGGTGCCACTAACCTCATCTTCTACATCTGAAGCTTCTTCTTCTGTTACGTCGAGTTCTGATTCTTCCTGGTCATAATCATCATCATCGGGTTTGTTGCCGTCAGGCTTATTTTTGTCGGGCCTGTCTTTTTCGGGTTCTTTGCCGCTGCCTGGCTTACGGGCCTGCAGCACAATCTGCAGGGCCGGGTGCTCGCCGGCAAACAGCCCGGGAATACTGGTCGGCGGGGTGGCATGGCGCTTGACCGAATTGTGAGTGGCCGGAGTCCAGGCCAGCCACATCAGTTCATTATTAACATAAGTCAGACCCAGTCTCTTGAATATACGGCCCGGGGCCATCGTATTCAACCTGGCGTTGGGGCGGGAATCGTTCCAGTTAAGGTCGCCACCGATAATAACAGCCCAACCGTCTTTGATATCCTCACGCCAGCGCTTTTCAAGTTCTACCAGCCCCTTGCGGGTGACGTTCCAGCGATCTACCGCTCGTGGTTCACCTGAAGGCTGCTGAATGACCGCGTTGAGGTGCAGAGAATAAACCCTGGCTTTGACACCGGCAACGCGCGTCTGAACGCGTTTCCACCAACGGTCATGTGCAATACCGATATTCAAATCAGGTGAAATTTTGCCCTGGTCATGCATTGGTACTGCCAGACCATCGCGCACCACTACCGCAACTTCACGACGCCCTCTTGTTTCCATACCGGCATTAAAAAACCGGCCGGCCGGGCGAAGGTGCGGGGCCATGGCCACCGATTCGCTCACAAGTGCCAGATCTGTTTCCTGGTCAGCAAGCCATGCACCAAAACCATCTCGATCGCGGTTGCCACCGGCATGAGCGTTAACAACAACGATTTTTGCCTTTTTTAAACTTTTATCATTGTTTCGATTACCTGCTTCTGGCTTAGCTGCAGCTTTTTCGTTATCTTTGCCGGCAGACACGGCACCTTTTTTGAAAGTGGGTTTGAATACCCGGGTATGCTTTTTGAGGTATCTGCCTGATTTAACATCCATGGTTCTGACGATCGCGCCCTTTGACGAAAGCCTGAGGGTATGCAGCCAGCCTGAATGAATCTGAATCGGCGGCACATGAATCACGGTTACACCGCCAACCTTGTTGCCTGGAAAATTGAAATATTTCTGAGACGGGGTGATGTGAAGATGCCCTGAAAACCAGAGGTAAACCTGAGGATTTTGCTGCAGAA
>JAQUZA010000458.1 GCA_028691595.1 Candidatus Rifleibacteriota bacterium | reverse complement strand
AGAAATGCGTGCGTCGGCCCGCGATGATATTTTAACGATGCCCATGGGCCCCAATAGCCGGCAATAATATCAAAATCAGGCATCAGACCTATGAGAAAACCATACACCGCCGCGCGTCGCCCGAGTTTTTTATGGCAGGCGGCCAGACCAACGGTAGAACCAAGCAGGCCCTGTGTTACAATGTCCATATTTGTTTTTCCTGTGAGTGCCCTACATGTTATCACGGCAACCGATTTGAAGCGATGAAATAAATGTTTTCGTTGCTGTTGATTCGAGCAATTCGGCTGCCGGCAAGAGATTTTATAAATGATATTTTAATAGTATCATATGAGAATAACATAAGCAAAATTGCTGAACTGGCAAGTCAGATTTTTTCTGTCTGGCATTCGGCCGAAAAAAAACAGCAACAAAACACCTGCTGCTATTTTTGTTATTCTGAATTAATAAGGGCTTAAAAGTATTTTTCCGGGGTATGCGGCAGCCCGATTGCACAAAGAAGAAGCAAATTTTTTATTGATCAGTGCTTAGGGTCGGCATCGAACTGGTTGGCTTTGAGATAAGCTTCGTGCAGGCGGCGTATGCCTCCTTCGATGCTTACACGGGGCTGGTAGCCAAGATCACGGCGGGCGGCATCGATGTTGAACCAGTGGGCGGTCGACAGTTCGCCGGCAACCCAGCGGGTAATTGGTGGTTCGCCACTTAGTTTAAACCATTTGAAGGCCTTTTCACAGACAAGACCTATGAACCAGGCAATTTTAGGCGATATTGTTGCGGTTACCGGCGGCAACCCGGCGGCACCAATGATCAGGTTAGTAATCTGCGAGATCGGCATCGGCTCGCCGTTAGTGATAAAATAGGCTTTGCCGGCCGGGGCACTGCCTGGAGCCAGCTTTTCAGCCGCCAGAATATGGGCTTCGGCGGCGTTGTCGATATAAACCGTGTCGACCAGATTTTTTCCGTCACCAACGAATTTTAGTCGCCCGGCTCTTGCTTTTGAAACAAGTCTTGGCCCAAGGTGATTGTCGCCAGGGCCCCAGATTAAATGTGGCCTCAATGCGACCACTGCGAGTTGCGGGGAATTGGCTTTCAGCGCCGCCTGTTCGGCCATGCATTTGGTCTGCGGGTAGTAAGCATCGTGGTGGTCAGGATAGGGAAGGCTTTCGTCGGCACCACTAATATCACCGTGCGAGAAGACAACGCTGGGAGAGCTGGTATAAATCAATCTGCCGACGTTGTTCTGCTGACAGGCTTTGATTACGTTGAGTGTACCCTGGTAATTAATGCGCTCATATTCAGAATATGGCTCTTCTATGCCGGCTTTGGCAGCGGTATGAAAGACCATGTCACAACCTGAAACTGCTTTGTTAACAAGTTCTGCGTTAGAGATTTCACCTTGAAAGACTGTGCAGCCAATCTGAGCGAGATCGGGGTAGTTGCCGCGGCAAAGAACGCGAACTTTTACACGGCGTTCCAGAAGCATTGTTACGATTGCTCGGCCAAGAAAGCCGCTTCCACCGGTCACGAGAGCAGTTTTTTCTGCCAGAGGACTGCTTGTCATATTTTCAGATCCTGCCTTTCAGATTTTCGCCTGCCCATTCGGCGAGGGTTTCACGGTTTATTTTGGCATTATGACGAACATCTACCGGAAAACCCGGGTTGATGAGAAAATGCTTGATGGTGGCTGTGTGAGGGTATTTTTTGCCGATCTCGGTCAATTCTCTGGTAAGAATTTCGGTGTTTATTTCGCTGACACCTTTTTCGAGCTCGACACAGATTACCGGCACCTGTTTGCCACGGGGCCCGACTCCGACCAGTGCGGTTCTGAAAACTTTTGGATGCTGGTTAAACACGCGTTCACAAGGAATGGAAAACAGTGTCATATCTTCGGCAACGACGCGATGACTTTTGCGACCGCAGAACCAGACCCGCCCTTGGGCATCGATGCGGCCGACATCGCCCATGCGGTGCCAGACATCATTACCTTCTTTAATCTTAGCCAGTCTGGTATTTTCGGGGCGGCAAAAATATTCGCGGGTGACTATTGGCCCTTTGACGGTGATTTCACCAATTTCCCCGGGTTTGACAACCAGGCTGTCAGACCACTCTTCTATCGGGTCGTCGGTGATTTTAATAATTCTGGTCTGCACATGTTTTATCGGAAACCCTACACAGGTGCCCCCGCCGGCATCAGTTTCGGCAGCGGTTGCACCCAGTATGGTGCGGCTGCCGATCGAGCTGACTGGCAGCGCTTCGGTTGCCCCATAGGGAGTAAAAATCTGGCAATCATCGTTGAGCATGCGGTGAAACCGCTGCAGAATATCATTGCGGGCCGGGGCTCCGCATGAAATAACCTGTTTTATCGATGGAAGCCTGATGTTATGCTCGGTACCGTAGCGACTGAGCGTATCTACAAGAGCCGGTGAACCGAACATTGAAGTGGCACCGTTGTCTGTGATTGCTTCAATCAGTTTGCGCGGGTCTGCTTTGGCAGGTTTGCTGGCATCCATGTCGGGGATGACGGCAGTCATTCCGAGACAGACATCGAACAGGCCGAACAGAGGAAAAGTTGCCAGGTCAACGTCTTCGGCAGTGAAGCCATAGATTTCCTGAAGGAAACGCACCTGGCTCGTGAGAATACCATGAGTGTAGACCGCGCCTTTCGAAATGCCGGTGCTGCCTGAGGTAAACATCAGGGCCGACATTTCATCGGCGGGCATCATTTCGCTCGGGTATTCTGAGCAATCATCGTCTCGCAGGTCATAAAAACGGTGCCCGCCCCAGAAAACTTTTGGCCCGAGGGTAACGCAGGTTTTGATGGTGGCCGGAGACCAGCGCATGAGCACGCGCAAGGCGTGGGCAAGAGAAACACCGATGAAAGCTTCCGGCTGGGCTTCGCCTATGCATGTTTTAAGGCTTTTCAGGCCGATACCCGGGTCGATCATAATCATGACCGCACCGACCTTGCAGAGGGCAAAAAAGGCCACAAAAAATTCAACTCCGGGCTTGATCATGACCACGGTTTTGGTGCCACGCCTGATGCCTGCTTTGTTAAGACCGCGCGCGAAGCGGTTGGTTTCTTCTTCAAGCTGTCTGAAGGTCAGGCCGGTATAGGCAACGCGCCCAAAGCGGTCGCGCCCGGCCGGCACGACAACTGCGCGTTTATGAGGGGTTTCAGCGGCTTTCTGGCGAATGAAAGCGGCCATGTTGACACCATGGATCGTGGATTCGGACATTTTGTGCTCCTGTCAGGGGTTGGCGGCGAAAAGGGCGCGAACCAGCCTGAAAATCTTGTCGCCGGCATCTTCGAGAGCATAATGCCCGGCATGAAAGCTGTGAAATTCAGCCTGCGGCAGCTTCATTTTCCATTCATCGAAAAAGTGGCGACCGAAAACGAAGTCTTTGCGGCCGAAACAGACGAGGGCTGGTTTGTCGGCAAGCT
>JAQUZA010000457.1 GCA_028691595.1 Candidatus Rifleibacteriota bacterium | reverse complement strand
ACCGGGCTTTTGAATTATTCGCGATTCAGGGAAACCATCGACGGAGCAAGCGTCAAAGACCTGGCCAGATCGACAGTTCCGCCGGGAGGCGCGGCAGGCGTGTACCGCACCACCCTCAGTCGCGATGTCGAGTCAATTATCTGCGAACCTTCTTCAGCAGGCACTTCAAGCCCACTGACCGTAAAAATAAACTGTCGCATACCCCGTGGTAATACCATGAGGTCAGAAACCGCTATCGGTACACCAAATGTGGCCCTGGTGCCACATAACAGCATAGGAGGCTGGTAAATGAAACATTTCAGTCTGTTGATGATCTTTGCAGTAGCTGCACTCTTTTTTCCGGCGACAACCAACGCCCAGGAAAGCTCGCAGTTTGGTTATGTCAACGTTGCCGATGCCGTGATGCTTCATCCGCTGATGAAAGATTTCGACTCAACTCCCAAGCGCTTCAAACTCAGTGCCATAAAAGATTCTCCCGCTGATAAAGCCAAAATCAATACAATCAAAATCGAGGCTGAGCTGAAAGCCATTCAGAGCGAAATTTCCAGAATAAATGCCGAAAAGGTTAAACTTGAAAATTCTTACCTTGAAGACCTGAAAAAATTGCCGCCAGTAAAAAATGCCGATGGCAAAACTTCCGAAAAATCTCAAGACCAGTATAATAGTGAGAAGGATAAGATAGATTCAGCGTTTTTTCGCAACGCCAGAAACCTGAATCAGGAGCTTCAGAAAATGCAGGCAAAGATTGTACAACTCAACCGCGAGGCTGAATACGCAGCGCACGCCTCCCAGGAAGAAACCGCCCAGGTTTTTTCGCTGATCCTTGACGATGTTTATGAGGCGGTTGAAGCGGTTTCGAAGTTCTACAAAATTTCTTTTGTCTTTAACAGTTCTTTCGAGTTTGCCCGCATTGCCGGCAATTTGGCAACACCAAACCCGATGCCTGAATTCTTTTCAAGCCTCGACACCAGGCTCAATGACGAAGAGGGCAAACTGATCGTTGGCGCAGGGCTCAACGCCTGGCTGAGTAACCGCAACGGCAATCTTATCAATTGTGACGACCGGCGTCTTTCTTCATTCGTGCTCAAGGGCGGGCTGAATATGACTCCCGCCGTTGTTGATTACATTTATCAGAAACATGAAATCAGCAAAACGCATCGTGATTTTATTCAGGATTATTTTAAGAAAACTGTTTCTAACTGACCGCATTGGTGCTCTAGTAAGTTCGGGGGAGGCTATCTATGAACTTTAAACGCTCCGTAAAACTGGCTGCTTCAGCTATGTTGCTGTTATTTGCAGGCATAACCGGCACCGCTCAGGCCGAAGCAACGGTAATGAACGGCACTTCCTATGTTCTGCTTTCGAAAGATTTTTTTAATCACGGTGTGTTTCGTTTGAACGACTACGCCACCGGCAACCCTCTGCTTACCACCGAAAATAAGCTTTTCAACCTTAATGGCATGAGCGGTAAGGTCAGTGGTCTCGCGGTCAACCAGAAAAACGAGATCTTCCTTCTGTCTTCGTCAACCGACGGCACCTGGGAAGACGCCCCCGTTGGCTGGTTGCCACTCGGCATGAGTTTTGAACCCGAATCGCCCATCTACCTGAAGGTAGTCAAGCCTACTCAAACCGGCATTTCTCAATACATCCGCCCCGGCACACCTCACATGAGTTCAGCCACACAGGGCACCCACTGGAAACGCAACTATACGATCGGCGGAAAGACCTATGAATACGCCGTTAATTTTGGCGGCCCCACTGAAGTCAGATTTCTCAATGGTGTCAGTGGCGATGTGGGTACCCCGGTCTGGGACGGCACCTTCTCTGCCACCTCGGGCATCGAGCACGAATTTGACGGCAATAAAGTAATTCTGCCCTCCCACTATGCCGGACTGGCATACTTCGCATACGGCACTACCCATCACCCCGAATTCGCCGGCGAAGCCCTCGACGGAACCATCGGCAGAAACGGCAATCTCAAAGAACTGAAACTCTGGTCTGATGGCCAACCAGGGCACCAGAACAGCCCCAATACTCTGTTTACCTGCCTTGTAAAGCGCATATACAAACATCGCAAAAAAACCCTCGATCTGTTTGCAGCCAATGACAATAATCCCTGCACTTACCCGGCTCTGCAAAGTTCAGGCATGCTGTCATCTCTCGACGTTGACGTTCGCGAAGCCTATGGCAAATATTGCGGCGACAACTGTATTCCCGGTGGCTCGATCGGGCAGAACAGCATTCTTACCAAGCTGTCGACCGTTACGGTGGTAACCTCAACCAAGGGTTGCCGTTACGGCTTCAACCCGCAGGGCACCAAAAAAGGCCCGTTCAATTCAACAACAGCGATCAACGCAGCCCTGAGAATTGTATTGGCTAACAATATTACCCAGACGGTCCCATATGATATTTCGGCTGATGCTGACGGCCAGATTTTTTCGAGCATCATCACCAACGGCCCCTACCTTGCAAGTCTTGGCATTACCCCTTCTAACCTCAAGGTAATCGGCGTATCTTCAGACTTCAGCAACGACGGTGGGCTCGACTTCATTTATGGCTCTGATGCCCACAAATTCGTGGTCCAGGACTCCTGGTGGGGCCGCGGCGGGGTTGCATATGAATACTTCACCGATACCGGCATGATTCAGAAACTCGACTATGTCAGCAACAGTTTTCCGACACCCGAACCACTTGGCATTCTCAGCGGCAGGGTTGATGACATCGGTATCGACGGCGATGGTTATCTTTATGTGCTGCGCACCGAAAAACTTCCCTCAGATGCCGATATGGCCGCTACCATTGTGCCGGCCGGCACGCCAGATAGTTCACCCCTTTTCGAATCAATCTCAGGCTGGAAACGAATCGTTGAAAAGATGGTCGGTGACGACAAGGTCATCGAAGTCGTCGACGTGACTGATGGTGCCCAACAGCCCGAAGATTTCAAGATCGTAACCATCAAGCAGCAGGTCTATAAAAACGTCAAAAGATATCCTCAGGGCACCGGTTCTCTTGGCGCAGAAGAAAATCGCGGCAAGATTCTCGCCGGCTACGACTACTGGACCAGAGACCTTGTAGCTAAAGCCGGTGGCAACATGCAGTGGCGCACCCCGGCATGGAGCGTTGAAACCGATGGCAGCAAGGATTCGCTTGTTCCTGCTGAGCTTGCGGTGGTTAACCTGGCCAAGATCCCGGCCAACCACGAAGGAACAACCGCTCACCATATCGTGGTCACCCAGAACAACAGCCCCGACACCGCTTTCCGTTCGATTGGCGATAACCCGTCAATCAACGAACACGACAGTCTGACCTTTAAAATTGAAGGTTATAAGCCTTTTATCAACGGCAAATTTCAGGAATTCAAAGCAATCGGCGACATTGTCGACCCGACCAACAACAGCCCCATCTTTTCCAACGTTCGCCTGAATTCGATCCCGAATTCCGAA
>JAQUZA010000456.1 GCA_028691595.1 Candidatus Rifleibacteriota bacterium | reverse complement strand
CATGTCAAACATTAACCAGAATGGCCGGCAACTCATTTATACCGACCGTTTCATTGCCAGAGCCGATGAGTTTCTCAGCGATGCTGCCTATCAGAACTACAGAAAATGCATTCTTACCATGAGCGAACTGGCCAATCAATGGATCATCCTTGAGAAATCGCCACCGGCCGACCATTCTGAAGCCAACGACAAATCTGCTGTTGCCTCCCAGGGCACAGAGATTAAAGAGGTTAAAGAGGCGAAAGATTGAAGGTTGATTCGCCCTTCTCATGGCATTTACCGGCACAGTTATCAGCCTGGCTGGTCATGCTGGTATTGCCATTCATATATTTCTTCAGCGAGAACCATGCCATTCTGACAATTGAGCTGGCAGGGGCTGCCAGTGGCCTGATATTCGGGCTCCTGATCATAACCGGCAGGTTGGGCTGCGGCAGCAGATTTCGGGTCTTTACGGCCCTGCTGTTGACATGGCTTTTTTTGGCCGGCCGCAGTATTTTTGTTTCCGTAGATGCATCTACCTCGTGGCCTGTTTTCATCAAGATGGCTGCCCTTGGCATGACCTGCCTGTTCATAGCTTCAGCCCTGGCTATGTCGCGCAACTACCAGGTTTTTTATCGGGCCGCAGCCTGGGCTGGCATTATTCATGGAATAATTGCAGTTCATGAGTATATCGAAGCTCCCCCAATACCTTCTACATGGCTTGATCCTTCGGCCAGAAGCCTATTTAGAACACGCTGCGCCGGGATATTCACTGATCCAAACATATTTGCCGCTTTCCTGGCGGCAATTTTTCTGCTGACCATCGGCCTGATGCTGACGTCCGGCAAGCGTTCAGAAAGAGTTCTGGCGTGTGTCTCTCTTGTTCTCGAGGGCTTTGCACTGCTATCGACCCTGAGCCGGGGGGGCTGGATAGGCCTTGCCGCCGGGGCTGCCCTGCTATTTTTTATGAAGTTTAAAAATGGCAGCAGCATCGAACCAGGTTCAAGGTGGGCGCTTATTGCGGTCGGGGTAGTTCTTACCATTATTTTCATTGCCGGGCCCTTCAAGATGAGGCTGGTCAGTATCAGCAACCCTGCCGACATGACTTTTGCCCAGCGCACCCTCATAAACAGGGGAATTTTCAGATCCATAAGCCGTTTTCCAATCGCCGGGCATGGCCTGCATACATTCAATCAGGTTTATCCGCGCTATCGCATCGTCGGCGGTGATTACCCGATGAATGCTCACAACGAGCTCATTCACAGTATGATCGAAACAGGTTTTCTATCTGCTTTTATTCTTGGCGCTTCGGCTCTGCTACTTATAATATCGGTGATTAAAATCCCGCCAGGGGCTTTCCCCCACTCCGGGGTTTTTGCAGCAGTATTCTTTTCGCTTCTGGTGCAGAATATGAGCGGTTTTTCTTCCAGGATTCTACCCACTGCCGCCCTGATTCCTCTCGCGGTCGGTGCGATGATGTCTTTTTTTGCCAGACCTTGCCGGGCAAAGGCCGTAAGCCGTTCGCGCAAAACAATCTCGCTGATCTTTTTTCTGGCAGCTGTTCTTATCACCACAGAAGGGTTGCATTCATTCACTGTTCAGCAAAAAATACAGATTGCCGGAGATTTTCTTCGTGAAGGTCGTTTCGAAATGGCAAATGCTGAATTAGAGGCCGTTGAACAGCTTGCCCCTGAAAACCCGTCTATTTATTCAATGCTTGGCACCGCATTTTTTCATGCAGGTGATCATGGCAGGGCTGAACAGATGTGGCAGAAAGCTGCAACGCTTAACCCGGGCGAGGCAATTTTCTTTATCAACCTTGCACGGCTGGCAGCAAAAACCGATGCCATCGAAGCCGAAAATTTTTATCAACAGGCTCTGCTCCTCGACCCGGCCTCTGAGAATTATCGACTCGAATTTGCCCGGTTTCTGATGGCGCAAAAACGCAACTCTGAAGCTCTGGCGCAGTTAATTGCCGGGCTCTCTTTTTCACCCGGGTTTCATGATGTTTACACAGGTTTTAAGAATATCGAGACTTTAAGAGATCAGCTTTTGCATCTGCTGCGCTGATTTTTTGTTCATGGCTGATGCCGCATCTGCCGATATTATTTCTGAATCATGATACAGAGAATAATAAAGGCAACAATTCTGCTCATCTTGTTGCTGCCGGCTAATTTGCCAGCAGCGATGGATTTCATTTTCGAAGAAAGCATCTCACGGTCGATGGAACGCATGGAAACACTTTATTCCAGCGGCAACTGGGATGAAGCAATGAAAGTCGGCCGCGGCATTATCAAAGACGCGCCGAAAAACCACCCGGCTGCCAGCCGGGCCCAGGACCTCATTGTTCTTTCGCTCGACAGCAGAAACCGCGAGATAATTGCCAACCAGAAGCGTGATCAGCTGAAAAAGCAGGAAGAAACAGGCCAGCAACTGGTCAGTGAAGGCAGCAAACTTTTGACCGAAAAGAATTTTGCCGGCGCGGCCGAAAAGCTTGGCAGAGCAATAAGAATGCCCGGCGCAGATGCGCAGACCTATTTTCTGCTTGGCTATGCCAACCTGAAGGCCGGCAAACGCAAAGATGCCTATAATGCTCTCAGGCAATGTTTAAAGCTTAACCCGTCGCATGAACGGGCTCTTTTTCATATTGCCGGCCTGAGCTACGAATTCAACCAGAGCAGTGAAGCCGAAGACTACTCAGCCCGCCTCATCGAAGCCATCGAAAAGAAGCTGGTTGAATATCGCGACATTTTTCAGAACCAGCGTTCACAGGAACTGAATGACAAAGCCGTAGCCACCGCAAGAAAAATGGCAGCACTGCGCAACAATCTCGGGCAGGCTTCCTACATGCATGGCATGCTTTCGCAGAAGCGAAAAGACTATAAAACTGCGGTTGCGTCATTTGAAAAGGCCACCAAAATCAATCCTTCTTCGGCCGACAACTGGTTGCGCCTGGGTATCTGCTTTTTGCAGCTGAAAATCTACCACCAGGCAACCATTTCGCTTGAACAGTCTATTCTGATTAGAGAAACACGGCTCAAAGAGTTAACTACAAATGCCGGCAAACTTCTCGACGCGGGCAAAAGTGATGCTGCCGTCGACGCTGAATTACAAACACGCAAACTGAAGGAAGAGATCGCGAGATCTCTTTATATCCTCGCCATTGCCAACGGTCGAACCAAAGAAACCGATTCGGCGATTCGCAACATCGACAGGGCACTTGAGCTCAAACCCGATTTTGTGCAGGGCCGTTACACGCGGGCCATTCTTCTTGCCGAAAAGAATAATCTCGAAGATGCTCTTGAACAGATGCGCCAGGTGCTCAAAGACAGCCCCCCCAGGAGTGCCCAGGCAAAAAAAGCCATCAAGACCATCACCTTTCTGATGGATCAGATTACCCGTCGCGACAACCCGACCGAAATCGCTGCGGTTGAAAAGCAACAAAAAGCGGTTGAAGTCGATCAGTATGTTAA